>JBKJHR010000110.1:0-3759 GCA_046598695.1 Kapaibacterium sp. (SeqCode) | reverse complement strand
ATTTCTCAAGTTTCACTGTCGGTTTATCCAAACCCAAGTATTGATAGAATAACTCTCCATCTCAATTCGACAGATGGTAAAAATAACGACGAATTACGAATCTATAATGTACAGGGTGAGGAAGTATGGAAGATAAATGTGTCTAAGGAGAGTGATATTTTCATTGACACGAAAAATCTTCCAGCGGGTACTTACTATATTTATTGCGCGTCTTCAAGGGGAATGTTCGTAAAAATAGCACAGTAAATATCCTAATATCAAAACCCTAGTCTTGGGTGTATATAGAGACATCCATTGTTCCCAAAGAGCCCGATACTATCGGGCTTTTCTTTTGGGGCAAAATTAATTGCACTGCTTTTCTTCTCGTTTATTTGTAACGTTATTCATTCGAGGTGGTCTTTATAGAAAGCAAGATTCTTTCTGTAATAGAAATCATGTTCACGATGGATAGACGTTCATTCCTCAGATCAGTTTTTAATACTCCGTCTCAGGAGTCGCTTGGCAATTATTCTCAGCATCATCAGCAGATGCTAGGATCTTCTACGCTTGATGAGTGGATGCCATCTGCTGAAAATCCTTGGGATGCATCCGCAGTGAATCATATCTATCATCGTCTTGGCTTCAGTGCAAAGTATACCGAAGTGTTAGATGCATTGAAAATGAGCCCATCGGAATTGATCGATGGTCTTATGAGCGATGCAATTGAAAATGAAAAGCCTGCGGCACCATTTGCATCGGAAGAGTGGTACGAAAAAGGACCCTACCAGGGTGCTGATGTTGATAAGATACATTACGAAGATTATCTCTATCAAGGAGCAAAATTCGATATTGCCCTCGACTGGTTGACGCTTATGGCAATGCCTCGGACGATGCTGCGAGAGAAACTTACCTTATTTTGGCATAATCATTTTGTGACGGAAGCAGACGTGATCTATCATCCTCAAAATGTATATCGCCACCTTGATTATCTGCGGCGCAACGTGTGGGGTAATTTCAAACAGATGGTAAAGGATGTGACGATCGCGCCGGCAATGCTCATCTATCTCGACGGAGTATTTAGTCAGAAAGGGATGATCAATGAAAACTATGCCCGTGAGATGATGGAGCTATTTACGATGGGTAGAGTAGATCGCTATGGGAAAGAGAATTATAGGCAGAGTGATGTGGTCGCTATGGCTCATTCGCTTGCGGGTTGGCGATACCGGCTTATCGAACCTTACCCAGAGGTCTTAACACCATTCTTCGCGCCTTACTACTATGACTTTGATCTAAAGAAATCACCGTTTGGAGCGGATCCAAAGCTGTATGGGCTTGCAAGTTCGGGTGATACAAGAATAGAGGCTGATGTGATCGAATTGCTCTTTGAAAAACGGGGAGCGGAAATAGCATGGCATATTTCCAAGAAATTTTATACGACATTTGTCTATCGGGGAACACTCAACTCGGAATCCGAAAAGATGGTAGAACAACTTGCTGAGATACTCCTTGCATCGAATTGGGAATTGAAGCCAATGATAATAAAGCTTTTTAAGAGTGAGCATTTCTTTGATATTCGTTTTCGCGGTGCAGATATTAAATCACCCGTTGAATATGTCGTAGGGATGCTACGGAATTTTGATGTGAAGGTAGATTATCTTCGTGCAGGTAGTATTCATTGGTATCTCGCCGATACAGGACAGGTATTGCTTAACCCTCCGAATGTAAAAGGGTGGATAGGGTATCACAATTGGCTTAATACTTCATCAATAACGAAACGGAATACGGATGTAGCGCACGCATTTATTATGGGCAATGGAATAGAAGGACGTTACATCAACGCCCATACAGGGAATAACTATGATGGAATATCATTCACTGATGAGCAAGTTACAGCGTGGTCAATGCAGTTCGATGGTGTCGCTGACGATCTCCTTCTCTTTGCAAAAAATATCGCATCATTTTTAACATCTATCAATCCGAGTGAAGAGATGCTAAAGGGATTGCTCCATCGTTCAGGAATCAGTGTATCCTATGAATGGGCAAGCTTTCCGGATATACAAAAGATACCGTATATCCGACGGATCATATTTAATATCATGATGCTTGCGGAGTTTCAATTACAATAGAAAGATTACAAAATGAAACGAAGAGATTTTTTGCGTGCTTTGCCGATAGGAGCAATGGCAACGGGTATACCATTTTCGTTGGGTAAGCTCCGTGCTGAGGGGTTATTAAATTCACCTTTCTTATCTGCATTGACAAATGCGAATGAAGAGACCGATAAGGTCTTGGTCATTATCTTCTTGGAAGGTGGCAACGACGGTCTGAATACTCTCGTACCATTTGAAGATCCATTCTATGATAAGTATCGTGTAAACACTGGATTTTCTACTATAGCTGAGAAGAAGCTTCTAACCTTCAAAGCGCGTCCTGATCTTGGATTTAATCCTTCCATGAATGCTTTGCAACCCCTCTGGGATGAGGGGAAGGTTGCTATGGTGCAGAATCTTGGTACTCCACATTTTGAGCTTTCTCATTTCAATTCGCTTGATCTTTGGAATTCAGCTTCTCATGCTGATCTTATTGTTCCGACAGGATGGGTTGGGCGTTACCTTGAAAATGTCTATCCCGACTATCCTTCAGTCTTACCAGAAGATCCAATTGCTATTACAATGGGACCACTCGAGAGCTCAATTTTTCAAGGAGAGCGAGGAATGACAAATATATTGACACATAATCCGAACGTTGCTGGGACACAAGATGATGTTCTTACTGATATGGTTTCAGATACGGAAGGTGGGCATGAGTTGGAGTTTGTTAGAGAGCTTGTTACCATATCAAATACTTATAATAAAAGATTTTCTCAGCTTTTTCCAGCCAATGCCGTTAATAAAGTACCGTATCCTGATAATTCTCTTGCAAAACATTTGCAGCAGATCGCTTGGTGTATTGCTTCGGGAATGAAAACAAGGGTGTATTTCACCGCACACATTGGGTACGATCTGCATACTGATCAATTCTCGAAAGACCCATCACAACCAGGTCATGCGAAATTACTTGAAGAATTGTCGTCCTCGTTGCTCTCATTCCAGCGTGACCTTGAAGCTCTTGGTGTTGCAGATCGTGTGGTGACGATGACCTATTCCGAGTTCGGAAGAAGATTGAAGGAGTATGGCGGATGGTCAACAGGTACCGATCACGGCACTGCCGCACCACATTTCCTTATCGGCACAAATGTGAATGGCGAGCTGTATGGAAAACATCCGAATCTTATTGATCTTGATGAGAACGGTAATCCATTCAATGAATTTGATTTTCGTCAGTTTTATGCTTCGGTGCTTGGGAGTTGGTTTGGTGTTGCCGAGCCGCTTCGGACTTCACTCCTGAGTCCTGGAAGGGATTGGAATCCTTTCTCAATAGATTTTCCGATAAACGATAAAAATATTTCACAAAAGCTGATTCGAGAAAGAAGCACTTCGGTTACAAAAGCTAATCAGAATGTCATTGAATTCATTACCGAGGTTTCCCCAAATCCTGCAAGAGATGTTGCCGAACTTCGTCTCCTGCTTTCAAAACGGGAGAATGTCGAGATCACGCTCTTTACTTCATCAGGTGTGAATATCAGAACCATTTATCAATCAAACCTTGAACAGGGCGAACATCGTATCCCGATCACTATGCGAGAACTTGCAACAGGAGTGTATTATCTGCATATCCCAAAGGGCAGTGATACGAAAACTCTGAAGTTGGTCAAGGAAAGATGTTTATATTCGATTGTAA
>JBKJHR010000102.1:0-7559 GCA_046598695.1 Kapaibacterium sp. (SeqCode) | reverse complement strand
AAGTCTGATTCTTGCGGATCAGCAGATGTGGCGCTATAGCCAACGATCTTCCCGCTATCGTTAGGCTCGAAATATTGAGTCAAACGTAGATCACCAGATTCACTTTTTAACGAATCTACAAACGCTTTACTAGCAACGATTGATTTATCTTCATCGATCACCCAATGCCCCCAAGGCGAGTATTCCAAAGCATTATCTGAATAAAAAGCAACGAGTGAGCCGCTGGCATCAGCAATTCCTTGCTTTGCCTCACTCAGAGCATTCGCATAATCTGATACATGCAAATAGTAGCGAGCTTTCAGACTATGGATTAATGCGATCCATTTGGGACCATTTCCTTGAAAATTCAAATCTCGTGAGAGACTCACTGTGCGTATTTGAGTAAGTGCAGTATCAAGAAGAGTCTGAACCTTCTTATATGCGTCCGCCTGAGAGACAAATTGAGGTGGTGTATATGCTGGATCCTCAATCCGCATCAGGTTCACAGGTATTGATCCGTACATTGCAGCTAACTCACCATAAATCAATGCCTTATGCACATTTGCTATCCCAAGTATGGTATTCTTTAAATTTACATTTTTTAATGAATCGTTATCATAGGTGACCTTAGGAGCAAGACGTAAGATATCATCACATTCGTGAATCGCCTTGTACGCATAAAGCCACATATCATTTGGTGGGCCTAAGGGGTCAAGGATATAGTTAGCCCATTGGGTCGCCTGAGCGCGCCCCGCCCCTGCTCCTGAGGTCACTTGTAACGACCACATGGATGCAATACGTGAATGATCAGAGGAGTAGAAATCCCCTGTCATTGTTTGCATGCCGATCAAAAGCCCATACACTCCATCGCGCGATGCAAGCTGATCTTCTCTTACATCATTAGGGCTTTTGTTGATACTTTCGTCGATGTTGCAACCTGCGAAGCAGAGAAAAAGCAACACTCCAGTGCAAAAAAGAGATAATTTCAATGTTTTCATGACTATCCTTTCAGAAAAAAAATTAATATGTCAAGCTAATTCCGAATCTGTACGTACGAATCGGGGGTAAATTAAAATAATCGAAACCACGAGCCTCAGACTGAGCAAAATTATTTACTTCAGGATCAAGTCCGGTGTAGTTCGATATTGTAAAAAGGTTACGGGCAGATACTGAGAAACGGATATTGTTGATGTAGTACTCTTTTAACCCATCCCAATCATAGCTTAGTGATACTTCACGCAATTTGATATATGAGCCCTTTTCAACATTCGGTTCGATAAGGCTCGTAAACGTATTAGCATAAGTTTGGTAGTACACATCACGATTTACTTGCTTTCCAGTTGCATTATCGATAACTGGATGGCCATCAAAGAACCATGGTTGATCTCGATCTTCCGACTCTTTCGTTTTGCCGAAGTTATTCAATGCACCTTTCGTACCATTCCAAACATCCTGACCAAATACACCATCGAATAAGAAACTGAAGTTTAATTTCTTAAGAATTGTGAATTCATTGCGCCATGACATTGCAAATTGTGGGTTTGGATCACCAACAACTTGCAAATTTGGATCTACTTGCGGAGCACCCGACACATTTAGACCAAAATAATCTGTTGCAGGGTCTTGGGTAGAATAGAGTATTTTACCAGTAGCATCTCGAAGATAGCCCAAACCATAGAAGACTCCAAGTGGTCGTCCTACAATGGCAACATTCTGTACATCTTGGAAACCATAAATATCTACATAATTGACACCGCTCAATGACGTCACTAAATTATAATTGCGACTATATATGAATGATGTTTTCCAAGAAAAATCAGAGGAGTTAAAAGGAAGTGCCGTGATAGCAAACTCCACCCCTTCATTCCACATGGATCCGGCATTTACAAGCTTTTTATCGTAACCTGATGACCCAGGAGTAGGAATATTCAAGATCAGATCATTTACGTTAGTATGATAAAAGGTCGCTTCTATATTTACCCTATTACTAAATAAGCCAATATCGATACCGATCTCACGTTCGATGCTGATCTCGGGTGAAATGTTCGAAGGATTACCAAGCACGAATAAGGAATTGTAATCGCCTCCAGCTTGACGAAAACCTGTGAAGCCTGCTCTTCCGGCAGAGGTATTTCTGACCCAGCCATCATTATTTCCATAAACACTATACAACAGGTTTGTAGAATAGGCACCAGGCAGACTTGGCGAGCCAGCTTCGCCATAACCACCTCGCAACTTCACACTGCTAAGAATATCTTTCGTTGCCTCGATATCCTCAACGGGAAGTTGTAGTGCTACACTTGCCTTCGGATAAGTATGGAATTGTTTGGCAGAACCAAAAGTAGAGCTTCCATCTCTTCTGACTGCAAGCGTTAGTGTATAACGATCAAGATAGGTCGATGTCAATTGTCCAAAAAAACCTACCAACTTGGATCGAGCACTGCTCGAAGCAGCGTCTTTGGTATTTCCTGCTGATATTTGGTCATAGAATGGTATAGTACTTGTACTGGTTGCTCCAGTATTTGACGAGGAAGACCAAATGGTTTGCCCACCGACAACAAATTGCTCACTAAAATCTTCGATAGGTTTAAAATTAGCAATTGCATTAAAATCAAGGTTCAACGAACTTGATTCAAATCGCTGTTGGTCGATCGTTCCTTGAAGCCCTGTGCTCGCAGCAGAAGTGACGGCAAGGCGCTCACTATTAAACTGAGAATATTTATCTAAACCTATGCGCCCAGTCATCACGAGCCAATCTACAGGATTCAACGAAGCCTCGGTGCTATGAATAAAGCGTTGTACGGTCGTTAGAAAGTGGTTATTTTCGACACTCCATAATGGGTTATCATAAGAAGCATATTTATGCTGCGAACCATCCGGATTGTATACGAGTGTATTATTAAATTCCGGTGGTGTCCGCATTGCTCCGAGCAGCAACCCCGAGCGATTTGATCCATCTTGTGGAAGTGGGTTGTTGATATCAATAAAGTTTGAATTACTTTTGATCGTCAATGCACTAAACGGTATGAGCTGTATATTGGCGCGTACATCTTGCTTGAGATAGTTCGAGTTTGCTATCAAACCATTCATGTCGCTTCTATTTCCCGCAAGAAAGTAGCTAAATTCTGGGGCACCACCAGTGATCGATAGCGATTGCTCATTTGAGATGCGAGGCTTCAATATCTCCCCGATATGGTCATAAACCGCAGGCTTAGGACTTAGGGTGTCAAGCAAAGGACCCCAGCTTCGGTTTGTACCTGGCAAACGACCATATTTTGTCTGAAGTATCTCGCTTGAAGCTCTACCGGCATTCTCCCCGCTTTCGATTGACGTTGAGAAAGTAATAGTTGAATTTTTTCCACCGTCACCATAGACTGCTTTTGCATGCTTCGTCGTGATCAAAACAACTCCGTTTCCTGCAAGCGAGCCATAAATTGCTGATGCCGATGGTCCCTTCAGGACCTCTATCTTTTCGATATTATCAGCACTGATATCAATAGCCCTATTTCCAAGCTGGATTGCCCCCCCCTGGAAATGATTATCTTGAACAGATGAGTTATCTATAATCACCCCATCTACTACATAGAGCGGTTCGGAAGAACCCGATATCGTTTTTCTTCCTCGGATAGTTATATATGTTCCTGCACCAGGTGTTCCCGACGGCTTATTGACAACGAGCCCTGCAACTCTTCCAGAAAGAGCATCTATAGCCGCGGAAGTAGAAGCCTCAGCTATCTGCGCACCACTTACCTCTGCAATTGCATTTCCCAATTTTTTTCTATCCACCTCGCCGGACAACCCGACAACTACAACTTCATCCTGCTGAAGTGCTTTTGCTGCAATGCTGAGGTCAAGCGTTGCCGTACCGCCCGCTTCGACTGTTATGCTTTTGGTCGAGCTTTGGTATCCGACGAGTCGTGCCTCTACAAGGTGAGTTCCAGCTGGAGCATTCGTGATCTTGTAGGCTCCTTTACTATCTGTCTTTGCTCCGATTTTTAATTTCGGTATGATAACCGTCACACCAGCAAGCTGCTCTTTCGTATCGGAATCGGTAATCGTACCGCTAATGATCTGTCCTTGGGCATACCCCTCATGAGCGAGAAGTATTAAGGAACAAGCAATAATACAGAACGAGCGAGTTACTGTTCGTGACAGGGTTTTTGATTTCAAAAAATGGAACATATCGTCTCCTTTAGTTGAATGAGAAACAATTGTAAGTGATGAAAGTGTAACGAAGCGCAGAATTAGAATACATCACTTCTACGCTACTTTATTGTAAAAAAATAAAAACTCCGAGACACAAAAAGATGCAGGTGACTATTTCCACGCTCGGTTACACAACTATTCTATACAATAATATGAAGAAAATTGCTATTCCCTTCTGAAATCGTGCTTTTTTTTTGGGACGAGGGAATGTTTCGTATATTAAAAGGGTGTTGAGAAGTGTGGAGCTGAGGGGACTCGAACCCCTCACCTTTTGAATGCCATCCAAACGCTCTACCAGATGAGCTACAGCCCCAATGTTATTCTATGATCGTAAAACGCTACAGTATAGGATTGAGTTCTTTTCTGCTCTGTCTTGAATCCTGACTGCATATGTCTAACTATTATGACTAATAAACTGCCTATCCAAGCTACGGTACTGAATCGCCTCACTCAAATGTGCCGTTGAAATGTTTTCTTCTCCCGCGAGGTCAGCGATCGTGCGTGCTACTTTGAGTATCCGATCATACGCGCGAGCAGATAATCCCATGCGGTTCATTGCTCGCTTCATCAGGTCTTTCCCTTCCTCGCTTATCTGACAGACTTCTTGCACAAGCTTTGATGATAAGTCGGCATTCTTGAAAGTTTTCTGTTTTGGGTTTTTCTCGTTTAAGATTTTATACCGTGCTATTTGCCTATCTCGTGCGCGAATGACCCTTTCACGTATCGCTTCTGATCGTTCACCTGTCGGCTTCTTTGATAATTCTTCGATCTTCACTTTGGGCACTTCTATATGAAGATCAATACGATCAAGTAATGGTCCAGATATCTTTGCAAGGTATCTTTGCGATGCCGGGTCGTTATAAATAGCCTGCGTATCTTGCGAGCTGAAGTCTCCCGATGGAGTGGGATTCATCGCGCAAACAAGCATGAAATTTGTCGGATACTCTACTGACATCTTCGAACGTGATATCGTCACGACTCCGTCCTCAAGTGGTTGTCGCAATACCTCCAAAGCATTACGCGAAAATTCAGGCAATTCATCAAGAAAGAGCACTCCATGGTGCGCAAGGGAAATCTCGCCTGGACGAGGATTCCCTATCCCACCGCCAACGAGTGCGGCATAGGAAATCGTATGATGTGGTGCGCGGAATGGACGTGTGGTGATCAGCGGTACATCAGAGCCAAGAACTCCTGCAACAGAATGAATTTTCGTTGTCTCAAGTGCTTCATCGAAGCTCATCTGTGGTAGAATCGTTGGAATTCGTTTGGCAAGCATACTCTTGCCGCAACCGGGTGAGCCAATCATAATAAGATTGTGCCCGCCAGCTGCCGCAACTTCAAGCGCACGCTTCACCGTCTCTTGTCCTTTTACATCTGCAAAATCTAAGAAATGATGCGCTGAATCTTTCCTAAATAATTCATCGAGATCAACGTGTGTTCTCTCAGGAGCACTGACTCCATTCAAAAAGTCAACGGCATCACGCAGTTTAGTAACAGGATAGACTTCCAACTCACTTACAAGTGCCCCCTCATGGGCATTTTGTGCAGGAAGGAGCATCCCACGTAATTGAGGTCTTTCCTTCATCATCTCCCGAACCTTCAATGCGATATTTAGTGAGCCATGAACTGGGCGAACAGTCCCATCAAGGGCAAGTTCACCGAGTACGACAAACTCATTCAGGCGATCGGCTTCGATCTCGCCTGTGGCGGCAAGCAATCCAAGTGCAATCGGCAGATCAAATGCACTTCCCTCTTTCCGAATATCAGCCGGAGCGAGATTGATCGTGATTCGTTTGGAGAAATCAAATCCAATGCCGGAATTCTTCATTGCCGCCATGACGCGCTCTTTACTTTCGCGCACGGCGGAATCCGGTAAGCCTACCATAACGAAGTTTGGCGACATGTTTTCGATGTGTGATTCGATCTCGATCGGATACGCATCAATGCCTTGTGTCGTCCCTGAATAACAGCGTGAGAACATAGGTGCCTATATTGTTTTCTCTAAAATACGACGAGAAAAACCCGAAACCACAAAATTACAATTTTCTCTCCATCCGTAAGAGATTCTCTTTACCGACGTTTTGGTAAAACTGCTTCCGCTTTCAAACGAAGTTTCACCGAATCCTTTTTGGGTGGAGTGTTCAAAGGGGTTGTAGCAGAACTAGATGCACTTCGTCCAAATCTTCCTTCTTTCCACTTCTGGTACTCAGGAGTATTTGGTAATAGCTCAGGGAGCGGATCTTCCCGTTGCCCTGTGAGGTAGAGTTTAATAAGTTTTCTTGCGATCGGTGCAGCAATGGTACCTCCGAAACCTGCATTTTCTACCATCACGCACATGGCAATTTTCGGCTTATCATAGGGTGCGAAACAGACAAACCACGCATGGTCTTCGCCGTGAGGGTTCTGTGCTGTACCTGTTTTTCCCGCAATATCACATGGTAAACCAGGGGTTTCCGCTGTGTGAGCCGTTCCACCGGGCTCATGCACAGCACCCCACATCCCTTTGCGGACCACTTCGATAATCGTGTCAGCAATAGGAACTTTCCTTTTAAATGGTTCGACAGTTTCCCATTTCCCCGAAACGACGTTATAAATTGCACGTGCTGCATGAGGCCTTACCCATACGCCATGATTTGCCCAACAGGAAGCATAAGCTGCTTGTTGAATTGGTGTTACGCCAATCTCCCCCTGACCTATCCCTTGACTTACAATATAGCCATTCGTCCACCCTTTAGGATAGAGCTTATCCATCCTTTTTCTATCGGGTACAAATCCACTTCCCTCGAAACCAAGATCAGCGCCCGTTGCTGAGTCAAAGCCGAAATACCTCGCATACTTACGCATCGTATCAATTCCAAGCTTCAAGACCATTTGGTAATAAAAGACGTCGCAAGAAGCCACAATGGAGCGATGAATATCAACAGTACCATGCGTCGCATCATCCTTATATGTATGATCGCCATAGGTAAATGCGCCTCCACACCCAATAACGAAATTCAACGGTATCGTTTTGGTCTGGAGGCAAGCAGCAGCCATAAGTAGCTTCCAAGTGGAGCCTGGTGGATAGCGGGTTTGGGTTGCACGATTAAAGACAGGGTTTGCTTTATCAAGCATCACTTCCTGGTACTCCGCTTTTGTCGTCCTTCCGCTAAATACATCAAGATCATAATCCGGCTTGCTCACCATGCTAAGAATCTCTCCGGTATTTGGATCCATCGCCACAACAGCACCATGATACTTGCTCATAAGCTGCTCGGCATAGATCTGCATATCAATATCCATCCCAAGTTGGATACTTTCGCCGTCAATCGAATTGACATCAGCCTTTCCTTCTTTGAAACGAGTTTGTCTTTGCCCTTTTGCATCAACAGCAA
>JBKJHR010000082.1:0-5850 GCA_046598695.1 Kapaibacterium sp. (SeqCode) | reverse complement strand
AAATGCAACATACACTCGGATATTTAAAAATGGGTATGTGGAAGTTGAACGTAAACTCGCAAGATTCAAGTATCTACACGGTCTTTTAGATTCGAGTGGAGAAATTATTGTGCCTATAAAATACGATGGATTCTGGGAAACACCAAATCCCAATTATGTTATTTATTCAGTCCGAGATAGTGGAATACCTGAAGGCAATAGCCATGATGGTATGATAAATATCAAAACAAGAAGCGTTACACCTGCGCTATACAGTCTACATCCTTCGTATGCGGAGTATGATTTTGTACCAGGGCGAGAAAACAACAGAGACACATATTATGATTATTCCGGGAATGTTATATGGCAAAATCCGAATGAGAGACAAGTTCTATCTGATCCAACAAACATTGATTTTAAAGACAACCCTTTGTACCCAACCTACAGGGAATTGATCGATTCAACGGTACCAAGAAAATCACGCAAATATAAATTTATTTTCCCCATTAAGAGTATGGTCTCACGAACTAATTCGCATGATTTGAGCATGAGTCTCTCGACTGATGATACAGTGCGTTACAATGGAAAATTATATTATACTTTGACCATCGCAAATACAAGTCAAGATACGCAGAGCAATACTACACATAATGGCAAGCCAAATTTAGTCATGCAAGCCAAGGATGAGAGCGGTGAATGGAACGACATTGAAACAAGTCAGTGTAAAGGAGATTGTATAGTAATTGGTACCTTAATATTCCCAGTCAATACATTTGCGCTCTTTTACACACCAATCTATCATGGCTCGATAAAGACGAAACTGCGTATAAAAGCCGACTTCAAATCTGGCACAATCTATTCAAATGAATTTGACGGGTCGGTAAATCCGGGGCAATTTTGGAAAACTGAAGCAGAAAGAGAGCATTATACTTTTCCCTAATACTGCTTTCTGTATCAATTCCGTTCTACCTCATCAACGGCATTGGGTCCCTTCGGGATTTCATCGGACTAAAAGTCCGACCCACTGTTTTGTGATGCTATCTGAAAAGGAATTACTATGGTACGATGAGCGTATCTCTGAGCGTATCGCGGAGGAAGGTCACTCTAGGGTCGGGAGTTTGCAATGCGAGAAAGCTTGTATAGGTGCCTGATGCTAAACCCGTAGGATTCGCAGATACGGTTATTGAATGTGCAGATAATTCATCGTTTTTTGTCGGGATGCTATACTTGATGATAGAAGTATCGCCAGCATTCACGATCGTTATTGCAAAAGGGCAACCACAACTGAGTGTAGCTGTTAATGTCTTCGATGGTGCGGCAACTGTTAATTGCTTGGTGGCAGGGTTATGGTCAAGCGTTACGGGTACTTCAACTTCGTTTGGCGGAGTTGGTGCGCAAGCTGAGATAATGCCAAGTGCGAAAAGACTTCCTATGAGGAGGATGCGTTTCATGTGTGTTATCCGAAAAAAGTAAAATTCATTCCATTTATAGAAATCGTTGTTTGGCGATATTAGTTCTACTCGTCCCATGATCGTAACGACTGATGCCATTATACTCCGCACCCGCAAGCAAGGCGATTCGTCCCTGATCTGCGCTCTCTATACGCGAGATTTTGGCTTAGTTGATGTGATCGCAAAAGGCGCGCGTCAGATGAAATCCAAGTTTGGCGGAGCCTTAGAACTCTTCACGCAACTCACAGCCGTCTTTTACAAGAAGCACGGACGAGAACTCTATCTCCTCTCAAAAGCAGAGACACAGAAACGCTCGACAAAGTTACAAACCTCTCTCGAAAAGATCGAAGCCGCGACGAAGATCGGTGAGTTATTGCTCAACACACTTCACGACGAAGAAGAAAACCCGAAGCTCTACGACCTTCTGCAAAAGACCTTTGATGCAATAGGGGATTGCAAGAATGATTCGTCGGTTACGTCTCTTGTGTTATCATTCTATGTTTCGTATGCCACGCTCTATGGCTTTGCCATCAGCGCGCCGGAAGAGATCATTACCGATGTGTACTATGCCTTTGATGCCACAAGTGGTGCAGTGCTTGAGCGCAGTTCACCGGTCGGTGATGGACATGATACCTACATCCCCATTACGGGCGAGATCGTCGCCGCACTTCGGTATCTGACGAAGTCTGCCCCCGGAGAAGCAGGGTCACTTCGTCTCTCGGAAAATGCGTGCTACCAATTAGAGCGCATTTTTCGTGCATACTTTACGATCCATTTCGAGGGAATGCACAACAGGAGTTCTCGCTCGGCGCGAGTCTTCGCCGAGATGGATGATAAGATAAGGAAAGGTTGAAAGTAGGCGAGTGTGAATGTGAAACTTCCAAAATGAAGTTACGTTTAAAAAAGTCGCTATAAATTACTATAGAAGAAACTCATAAAAATATTCACATAGAGACTCGATTATGCAAAAAGCATCAACAATACGTCCATTTCTCCTCACCGTTTTCGGTGTTCTCCTTGGTTTCGGTATCGTTGCCGGTTTTGGTGGGATCGATAAACTGAACCTTGCCTTCGGCGCAGGCGGCGATGTCAAACTTGGCGGACCAATGCCAAGCCTCCCAGCAAATGCCAATTTGGAAAGCATGAATTTGTCGTTTCGTGCTATCTCGAAAGCTGTTCAGCCCGTCGTTGTAGCAATTAACGTCAAGACCGAAGCTCCAAAGAGAAGCAACAATGGTGGAAGCAGCCAAAACCCATTTCACTTTTTCTTCAATAACCCCGGTGATGGCGGTGATGAAGAGGGTGGAGGTTTTGATATGTCGCCATTCGGAGATCAGGGTCCGTCAGAAGGACTTGGCTCAGGTGTCGTCATTACGAGTGATGGTTATATATTGACGAATAATCACGTCGTCGAGAACGCCGCAAAAAAAGGCGGTGTCACAGTGAAATTCTCTGACCGCAAAGTCTATGAGGCAACCGTTGTTGGCACTGACCCAACGACCGATCTTGCTGTGATCAAAGTTGAAGCAACCGGTTTGACTGCCGCTGCACTTGGCAGTTCTGATGATGTTGAAGTCGGAGATTGGGTAATTGCCGTCGGCAATCCGCTTGGATTAGAATCAACAGTAACAAAAGGTATCGTCAGCTCAATGGGGCGTAGCCTCGGGATAGTTGATCGCCAAAAGACCGGCGGTTATAGCATCGAGAATTTTATCCAAACAGATGCCGCTATCAATCCAGGTAATTCTGGTGGTGGTCTCTTCAATATAAGAGGTCAGGTGATCGGTATCAATGCCGCTATCGCAACCAAGACGGGAATGTTCGCAGGTTATGGTTTTGCTATCCCGATCAACATGGCTCGCACCGTTGCGATGGATCTTATTAAATTTGGTAAGGTCAATCGTGGTTACATCGGGGTTCAGATACGCAGTATTGATGCGACCGAAGCTGAAGCACTTGGCATGGGTGCCCCGCGTGGTGTTCGTGTAGATGGAGTTGTCCCCAAAGGTGCAGGCGAAGCAGCTGGTTTGATAAAGAATGATATTATCTTAAGCGTCGATGGTAAAGAAACAAATGAGTCACAAGAGCTGCAGGGCATCATCGGAATGCATCATGCGGGTGATAACGTCGGCTTAAAGATCTGGCGCGATGGACGTGAGATCGAGAAGGTCGTGAAGCTCAAAGCTCGTGAGGAAAAGGGTGACATCGGTATGGTCAGTGGTACTGTTAAGTCAGATCAAGATGAAGATGGCGTTGATACGAAGAAAGAAACAGCCTCGTTAGATAATATCGGACTTTCCGTGCGTAACTTGACATCATCAGAAAAGGATAAGTTTGATGTTGATGGCGGTGTCGTTATTACGAAAGTTGCAATGGCAAGCGAAGCCTATGATAGAGGTCTTTCGCTGTATGCACAAGGACCAGCATCGCTTTATGGCAACGGCAGAAAAAGCCCTGCGACCGTTGGAGTGATAACGCACGTTGCTCGCAATCCCGTCCGCAACGTTGGCGATTTTGAAAAGGCAATAAGTATGAATAAAGGGAAAGCCGTTGGCCTTACCGTAAAGGATAATCAAGGCGATTCAAGATACATTGCCTTGAGAGTGCCTCGAGATTAAATGATCGATAAACAAAGTGGGCGGACATGTATGTCCGCCCATTGTTTTCTTCCCGCCTTATTTCTTTACGGAACAGACTTCCCACCAAGCAAGTTATCATTAGTGACTCCTATCTAACAGAAAGCAGGACGATTTTTGAAAGAAACTATAGAGTATTTTTCTACCCATAAAGAGCGCGAAAAAGCAGCAATTGTTGCGATCATTCGCCAAAGCACCGAACAAGGACGCCACGCCGCCAAGGAACATCTTGACGAACTCGAACGCCTTGCCGATTCAGCCGGAGCTGACGTATTGTACCGCATGACACAAGAGCGACCTCTTCCTGATGTTGCTACCTATCTCGGAAAAGGGAAAGTCGCAGAGCTCAAGACCCATGTTGAGATGCTTGAGTTACAGCTTGTTGTTTTCGATGATGATCTTTCTCCGGTGCAAGTACGAAACTTAGAAGTCGAATTAAAAGTCAAGGTTCTTGACCGCTCAGGTATTATCCTTGACATCTTCGCATCACGCGCCAGAACGCGCGAAGCAAAAACGCAGATAGAACTTGCACAGCTTGAGTATTTTCTTCCGCGCTTGACGCGCCAATGGACGCACTTATCAAAGCAGTACGGCGGAATCGGAACAAAAGGTCCGGGTGAAACGCAGATCGAAACCGATCGCCGAATTATCAAAACGCGGATAATCAAGCTCAAAGAAAAACTCGCCGAAATAGCACAACAACAAACAACACGGCGAGAAGGAAGTAATGATGAGATGGCTCGTGTCGCACTCGTTGGGTATACGAATGCGGGGAAGTCGTCATTGTTGAATATGCTTTCAAAAGGCGAGGTCTTCGTTGAAGATCGTCTCTTCGCTACGCTCGACGCTACAACGCGTGCCGTTGCTTTATCGCATGGACGCAAGGTACTCCTTACCGATACGGTAGGTTTTATTCGCAAACTTCCTGCGAAGCTCGTTGCATCTTTCCGTTCTACACTTGCGGAAATTGAAGGAGCAGATATTTTGCTCCATACCGTTGATGCAAGCCATAGCGACCTTGCTGAACATATCGAAGTTGTTGAGCAAACCTTGAACGATCTTGGTGCAGCTGGCAAACCGACGATACTTGTCTTGAATAAAATTGATCTTCTCCCAAAAGAAGATGCACCAACGTTCGATGATCTTCGCAATCGCTATCCTCACATGGTGATGATAAGCGCATATAAAGGCTATGGAATACCGTCACTCAAAGAGGAGATCGAAAAAGTGATCGGTGAGGCATCATCGGAGATGACAGTGAAAGTCCCAATTCACCGATATGAGATCGCCTCACGCTTGCACGAGCTTGCTGATGTCCGCGAGAAAAAATATACGAGCAAATATGTAACGATGAAGCTTTGGGTTCATCACCGCAATAGAGAGCGTGTGCAGCGCCTGCTTGCCTTAGCGGCTTAAAGAACTACGAAGAGTAAGGAGTTTTGATTTCAACTCTTCGATCTTTTTTATATCCACGAATATCTGCGTTGGAGGTGGTGGAGTTATCATCGGGATCTGTGCTTCGTCCTTGATCGGCTTTGGCTGCATTTCCTCAAGTTTTTTCCGACGTTCGATCTCCAGCTCTTCCTTGATGATCTTCTTTGCGCCGTCTATGGTGTAGCGTTCATCACGGAGAAGCTCTTTGATCCTGACAATGAGCCGAACATCTTTATCAGAATAAATTCTGTTGCCTGCGCGGTTTTTTTGCGGACGTAATTCATCAAATTCGGATTCCCAATACCGAAGGACATATTGCTCAATGCCTGTCATTGCTGAGATCTCGGAGA
>JBKJHR010000182.1:0-4068 GCA_046598695.1 Kapaibacterium sp. (SeqCode) | reverse complement strand
AGGTGGATCTTATGACGATGGAGGCACCTCGGTTATCCCGACAAATGAGGGTGGCTATCTCATCTGCGGTAAGTTAGGCTATCACTTAAGAGCGGGCGATGAGGATGCCTTCATCGTTAAACTAAATGCAGTGCATGAAATCGAATGGGAAAAGACTTTTGGGGAGTATTTAATTTATGATTATGCATCTTCCTTCGCCAAAACATTAGATGGGGGATATATTTTTGTAGGGGCATCTGATTATCGTAGAGAAGGTAATGCATGGATCGTCAAGATAGATTCCTTGGGAAGCACACTGTGGGAGCGAAATATTGCAGGTACGCGCTCTGAATCTTTCAATTCTTTTATTCAAAATGCCGACGGTACAATTGCTGCATTGGGATATACTACTTCGAATGATGGTGACCTCATAGGCGACGGCAGACATGATACTAGTATCTATACCAAAGACGTTCTTTTCGTCACCTTACAACCTGAATCCAATAAGACAGAACCTTCTGCTTTAACCACAACCCTCTCCCTCACAACCTACCCCAATCCCGCGACAAAAAAACTTACGGTTGGATATGATCTGCCGAAAGCTGCGTCGGATGTTGTTGTTAGCATCAGTGATGTTATAGGCAGACGCATCGAAGAGATTCACGCTGAGAGAAAACTTGCGGGACACAATGAAATGACTCTCGATATCGCTCGGCATGCTGAAGGGACATATTATATCACACTCTCGGCAGGGGATGTATCGGAGACTGTGAGTGTGCAGGTGGTGAAATAGCAAACTCTATTCAATCAATTCAATTTTACCGAGTGGATCAATGTCTGCTCCGGCTAAAAAGCCGGAGCTACTGATTTCGCATTACATTCCATATTCTGGCAACGCGAAGCTGACGCGCTCGGGTTCGTCCTCGAAGAAGGTGAGGCGTTGGAGTTCTAAGAAGCGGTGGTAGATCGCATCCATTGAGAGGTCTTCGATGGCTTCGGTCGAAAATTTCGAGCAGCAATAGCTGGCAAGGACAGTACCATAAATAATAGCACGCTTCACATCAGGATATGCAATTGATCCGCGCTTTGCCAAATAGCCAATGAAGCCGCCCATGAACGTATCACCTGCTCCCGTCGGATCGAAAATTTCCTCGAGTGGATAGCTTGGTGCGCTGAAGATGAAGTTATTATAGAAAAGCAATGCGCCATGTTCGCCTTTTTTAATGATGACGATTCTCGTCGGACCTGCGGCAAGCATTGATTGCAATTTTTTTCCGCAATACACCAAACTCGGATGCTCAACAAGTAAGCGCGCTTCGCTGTCATTGACGACAAGTGCATTCACCTTCGCTAATGTCTTCTCCAGATCAGGACGAGCACCGGTGATCCAAAAATTCATGGTGTCGAGAATAATGAGCTTCGGCGTATTGGTGAGCTGGCTGATAACATCGAGCTGCAATGCAGGGGCGATGTTACCGAGCACGAGAAAATCAGGCGATGATACTGATGCAGGTACTTTCGGCTTGAAGTCAGCCAATACGTTCAGATCGGTCGCAAGAGTGTCGCGGGTATTCATATCATAATGATACTTGCCCGACCAATGGAATGTCTTACCGCCTTTGACAACTTCAACACCTTCGAGATTGAACTTGCGATCTTTCAGGAGCTTCCAACCATGTTCGGGGAAATCCTCGCCGACAACACCAACGAGTGAAATATCTGACCCAGGCTCGAAGTAGCTTGCTGCAAGAGAAATGTAGGTAGAGCTGCCGCCTAAAGCGCGCTCCTTGCGGGCGAATGGCGTTTCAAGCGTATCAAGAGCGAGAGTACCGACTATGAGTAGAGACATGAATTGCGTAGTGTTGAGTTATGAGTTCGTAGTTTTATAATGCAAAAATACGGGAGAGTTGTTCAGAGTTTTGAATTATGGGGTTTACGTCCTTAAAACGTAAACGCAATCGCTACGGTCGGATAGAAGTTTGAACTACCGCGATGACGCAGGCGCCATGTGCCTTCGAGGTTGATGAGATTGTAGATATTCCCAATACCAAAACCGACCTCGGCATACGGATCGCCGTTGGTTGTGTGAATTGATGGGTTGCTTGTTCGGACTGCATCCATCTCTCCAATGCCACCATGAAAACGCCAGTGCAGATTCAGATCATCCATAAAATGTAGACCAAGCAACCGTGTAGGCAGATCGTAGAAATTATGTTCGAGATTCACTGACCACATTCTATTACCCATGAATTCAAACGGGGAAAGACCTCGAAAATTATTAAACTTCGAGAAGAATGTATTGCGTGTCTCGAAATACATCAAATTCCATCGCGGCAATTCACCTGCAAGCGTTGTTGCATACCGCCCCGTCAGTTCAGATGTGCCCCATCCTCCGAACCGCTCGGAAGCACTTACTTCAAATGTAGCTCTTGTGAATGTCGCGTCACTTCCGATAGCTTTTGATGACGATAGGATATTACCATTGATATGGAAGTTCTGTGTGCCATGAAACACCCCAAGTTGCAACGTGTTGTATTGTTTTTTGGTATCGGTTGCAGCTTCATTTACCAAACGAACAACCGTGTCGGCATTCCAAATCTTTGAGTTTGTGTATGATGCAGTAACATTGACAAGGGGATCGGGATCGAAAGAAAGTCCGATGTTTATCCCTTGACTGCGATAAAACTCCTGGTAATCTTTCTTATAGATGAGTGATGTGATGGAGTTCTCAATCCGCGAATACAGATCACCGCGAGTCGCAAGGTCAGAAGAATAGGATGCGTTGAGTGAAAGGTATTCTCTCTGCACATCTTTATACTCACCTCTGAAATCACCCGAAAGTGAAGCTGAAAAGACAGACTGTTTCTTATTCGTCCAGATAATCCCTTGATGTAATCCAACGGAATATTTGATGATGTTATCCTTAAAGCCATAAGCGATCATGCCACGAATATCAAGAGGAAAAGATTCAATAGGCTTGATGCTTTTTGCCGCTTCCAAGCGAAGACCTTCGACCTGGTTATATGCGGGAATCTGTATGAGAGAAATAACCGTACCAAGAATATTAAATCCCCTCTTACTTGAATCTCGCTGTTGCTGCTTGATCGCCGTATCAATGCGGGCGTATGCTTCTTCTTCATCTTTCAGGAGAGGTATTGCTCGCGTCTCGCTCCATTTCTTTGCATCAACAGAATCCGCTTTCGGCAGTGCGAGATGATGCTTGCCCGTGAAAAAAGAGTCCTGTAGATTGGCGTTGATCTTATAATTTTTAATATCTGAAAGAAGCTCCACATTAAATTGTGGAATGAAGGGGAGTGCGAGCTTTATGGCA
The DNA here is from genome assembly GCA_046598695.1 of Kapaibacterium sp. (SeqCode). Classification (GTDB taxonomy): domain Bacteria; phylum Bacteroidota; class Ignavibacteria; order Palsa-1295; family Palsa-1295; genus JBKJHR01. Next base: position 758 of record JBKJHR010000182.1, on the reverse strand, counting down.
ATGGTTGTGCGAAGATCGATGGGCATCCAAAATGTATCTTGAAAGAGATCGAATGTTTGTTGCATCCGAAATTCTTTGAAAGGTCCGAGCTTCACGGATCTACTTGGTGAGAGATCAAGATAGGCAATGGTATAATCATTCTGATCTATCCAGAGTGTGCCATCAAATCCAGGGGAGACAACAGCAGGGTCAAGAAGTATTTTATAAACGGGCGAGCCGTTGATCTTGCCCGTACCGATAAGATCATAATCATAAACATCAAAGGCATCATCCGCAACGGGGCTTGTGATGTTATATTCACCAAAATCTATTCTATCATTATAGAAATTTTCTATCGTCCCTACACTGAAGATATTTGCTTCTGCGGGGAAGTTCGCGGTTTGTCTACGCCCCGTGATGCGCTCGAAGAATCCTTCTTTTTTCCGCCAGTATCCATCGGCAGTGGATTCGACGACAGAGCGAATGGTCGTATCTTTGCCAGAGATCGTCCGCACATTCCAGCGCGAGTATGCGCTGCATGAATACTCGTCCATTTTATCACGCCAGACCTTTTTTCGCTTTATCACTTCACGCATAATGCGACGTGCATCTACGCGGCTTGCATCGGAAGTAACGACGACCTCATCCGCAGTGATAGGTGTCGGGCGAAGAATCACTTCTATCTCGTTCGATTGTGAAATCGCAATAGAGATTGTATCCGGCTCAAATCCAATCGCTGTGACACGGACTCTTTGAGGCATTCCAGATGAGAGAGGAAG
>JBKJHR010000049.1:0-5527 GCA_046598695.1 Kapaibacterium sp. (SeqCode) | reverse complement strand
ATAAACTCACGATCAAGCTTTCCTCCGCGAACGGCAATGCCGTTTAACGTGACACGAAAGTTGTTTTGCGGAGTAAGTTGATGCGGAATAACGACAGTATTCCACAACTCAAATTCAGGAGCCATTTTTTTCGATGCTTTTCCTTTTGGAAATGCCTGCACTTTGCCGACATAGACTCCCGGCTTTTGCAATTGTGCATCGTCATAAGCAACTGCAACGCTGAGCGAGCCTTCGCCGCGGCGATAGATACTTGACTCTACTGGTTTCAACCACAGTGCATCGCTTTTCAGATCAAATGCATTGAAGCTTAGCATTGACTCACGCGATGAAGTTTTCTTTTTTGCTTCGGGATAGATCGTAAATACCGTTCGTTCACCATCACGCGGATAATTTCCATTGCGGTAAAATGCGGCAGTCCCCTTCTTGACCGCATTCGGGACTTTTACTTCTACAATATATTCTTTCGGTGGTGTGTGATTGCGATACCATGACGAAAGAAATTGAAATGCTTGGGGTATGTTGATGAGCCCTGTACCCTGATCGAGCGGCGTAAGATTTGCAATTGGCATTGCCCCCATCTGCAATGCACGCTTCACCAAATACGCATCTGGGGTATACTCAGGAAACATCTGCTTCATTGCCGAGATGAGTACCGCGCAACATCCTGTTGTATAGGGTGACGCCATACTCGTGCCATTATATCTATCCCCCATCACATAATCAGGGACAGTGCTGATGGCAGTGCCGGGACTGACAATATCAGGCTTTGCAAGTTCGCCGCCGCGTGATGAAAAATCCCATACGACTGGCTTCGACATATTCAAACCGTAGAGATCACGTCCGGTATCATCGGGCAATGCCGCACCTGAAGAAATTACTTTCCGCGATGACCCGGGAAGACCTATATTCGATAGCCCCGGACCATCATTACCCGCGGATATACAAACCGTGACGTTTGGATGCGCTGTCAGTGCAGAATCAAGCCATTCATCCATGACAGACTGTCCTTCGATCTCCGAACCAATACCGAAGCTCATATTTGCAACGACCATCTTTCCTGATTCTTCTGCTAACTTCATCACATACTCGTATGCCTTCTTCATTGAGCCGCTAATAGTAATACCACCCATTGTATTATCAGCAAACTTCAGCGCGACCATCTCCGCACCAGGTGCAAGCCCATTAAAACCTGTTTGTCCATCTATTCGATATCCACCCGCCATTCCTGCAACATGAGTACCATGCCCACCATCGGCAAAATAGAGATTGATCCGTTTCTCTTCAGGATAAATATTGACAGCTCCGCTCAAAAACCGTCCGTCATTCTTAGGTGCACCCTTCGCGGCGCGGAATCGGAATAATTCATGATCTTCACGGTATGTAGAGATCGGCTTTTCATCAGAAATGTCGCCATCGCCGTCACCGTCAACAACAGCCTTATAATGTCCTGCCTTATCTTGAAAAACAATGACTCCGAATACATCATCTTCCTTGCCGCTAAAATTCAAATCTCCAAGTCCGTTCTGAAATCGTAGTTCAGTAAGTTGTGCGTAGAAGTATTTTCCGTCCGATGAAGATACGCCGGCTTTGCTCAATCCTTTGATTACAACTTTTCCGCCAAAATAAAGATCATCCCCTTTTTTCTCTGCGGGTTCGTATGTCAGGTCACCGGTACCAGAAAAGTCTTGTACATCAATAAATTTTGTTTTCCCCTCTGAGGTCTTGAGAAGCCCATCTACCCCCACATCCACACCATCATCAAGGATGCAAATGATCGTCCCTCTGCCATCGGCATTCGGATACTGCTTTAAGAAGCTCTCAACTCCGCAGGCTTCAAGCGAGAGGAAGCTCCAGTTAGAAGTTGTGGTATTGCTGTCTATTTTAGAAGCTGGGACTGGTGTTTCATGCAGTTCGATCGTTGTGGTCTTCTTCGGACGTGTTTGGGCATAACCTGAACTAATAAGAACAATGGAGAGCAGAAACGGGGAAAAATATCTCATCGGGTACGAATATGTGAGAGATTCACAAGTAAAATAAGTCGATTTTTAACAGCATCCGGCGAACAACGTTCAATGAAAATCCCGTAAATTCCTGAAGAATATATGCCAAAATGACGGCTTCCATATAAAATCTTCGTAAATTCGTAACAGTTAATAATTAATGGAAGGTTATCCACGTGCGTTACCGCTGGCGTCTTCCGGCAGAAGTGCCTGAAGACATTGAGGTTATACGCAATTTATCGCACTCGATCAATGTACCTGAATCCATAGCATCCATACTTGTTTCCCGCGGTGTGCGGAGTTTTGATGAAGCTCGGGACTTTTTCCGTCCCTCTTTAGATCAGCTCCATGCACCTGAACTTATGCACGATATGGGTCGTGCAACCGAACGTATCATCCATGCGATAAGCACAGGTGAACGTATCGCCGTTTTCGGCGATTACGACGTTGATGGGACAACAAGTACCGCAATGATGACGCTGTTTCTGCGTTCGATCGGTGCGAAAGTTACGTATCACATTCCTGATAGATTTACCGAAGGGTACGGTCTGACGATCGGCAGCCTCGAACGGTTATTTATTATTCCTGAGGGGAAGCCCGAGCTTCTGATCTCCATTGATTGCGGCATCACCGCAGTCGATGCGGTAGCTCATGCCCGTAATGAAGGTCTTGACGTTATCATCTGCGATCACCATGAACCCGGTGACGTTATCCCAAATGCAAATGCTATTCTTAATCCCATTAAGGGTGGCGATGATTATCCCTACAAATCCCTTTGTGGCTGTGGTGTTGCCTTCAAGCTTGTTCAATCGCTTGCCGCGCACTATGGTGTAACCGATAAAGCATACGAGTATCTCGACTTTGTTGCAATGGCAAGCTCTGCCGATATTGTCTCACTTCGAGGCGAAAACCGCATCCTTGTATATTTTGGTTTGAAGCAGATCAACGAGAATCCACGTCCTGGTATCAAAGCTCTTGTCGAAGGTTCAGGAATGAAGATCGGCAAACTTGGGACGACGCAGATCGTCTTCGGTCTTGCTCCGCGTATCAATGCTGCTGGTCGCCTCGGTGACGGCGGACGCTCTGTCGACCTCCTCATGGCACAAACCGAAGAAGAGGCGAAAGCTTGTGCTTCTGTTCTCGAAGTGGAGAACATTGCTCGCCGTAAGATCGATGAAGAAGCCTTCCATGAAGCCTGTATCTTTGTTGAGCAACAGCTGAACCGCGAACGTGACCGCATTATCGTTCTCCACAACGGCACATGGCATGCCGGTGTCATTGGTATCGTAGCATCACGTCTGGTTGAGAAGTATCATCTCCCTGTCGTCTTAATGACGACGATTGACGGTATCGCAAAAGGTAGTGCCCGCTCGATCGGGGGATTTGATATTCATTCCGCTCTCAAACGCTGCGAGCACATGCTCATCACCTTTGGTGGACATAAATACGCCGCAGGTGTCTCCATTCAGATCGACCGCGTACCGGAATTCCGCAAAGCGATCAATGCTGTAGCGAATGAGATGATCGATACTGATATGCTCGTACCAGAATTGCACGTTGATGCAATGGTGGATATGAATGAACTTACTCCAAAGCTCTTTGCTATTATTCGTCAGCTTGCGCCGTTCGGTCCTGACAATCATCGCCCTCTTTTCTACTCGAAGGACGTACAGGTCACAGGCTATCCTCGCACAGTCGGCAAAGCGACAGAGCATCTGAAGACAAATCTTCGCTCTAAATACAGACTCTACCTCCAACCTGAAGAACTTCGTTCTATTTCGCAAAATAATATCCCGCTCACCGTAGGAGGTTCAGCGATAGATACCATCGGTTTCGGTCTCGGAAAACGAATTGACGAACTTACCGATAAAACAGGAAGACTACGCGATGACATCGAAGCCGTGTATGCGCTTGACGAGAATGAGTACAACGGCAAAACAACCCCGCAGTTAGTTCTGAAGGATTATAGATAGTATTTCGAATGAGTCAGTCGTGACATCGCATGAAGATACTCATCATTCGTACTGACAGAATAGGCGATATGATCCTGACGTTGCCGATGGCAACAGCGATCAAGCAAGCATTCCCCAATGCGCATATCACCGTCATGCTCCGAGAATATACTCTCCCACTCGTGAAAATGTGTCCCGATGTTGATGAAACAGTTGTCGTGGACAATGAATATTCAGCTTTTCAATTAGCAAAGGTAATGCGCCGAACTAACGCTGATATTGTATTCATCCCTTCCCCGAAAACGCATCTTGCCTTTGCCGCACTTCTTTCACGAATACCAACACGCGTCGGAACAGGTTACCGATGGTACTCATTTTGCTTCAATAAGAAGATATTCGATCATCGCAAGACCGCTGAGCATAACGAAGCAGAGTATAATGTTCGGATGTTGAAAGCGATCGGCATTGCAAGTTCTACTACACCGCTTCCGCATCTCATTGTTGCCTCACCAATGCAACGTCCAGAACCCTATGCCATCTTGCATCTTCTCACTGGCGGCTCCGCTCCGGCATGGGGAGTAGATGAATATATTGCCCTTGCCGCGTGGCTTACAAAGCAGAGAGAACTGAGAATTGTCTTAACAGGTGAGAAGAAAGATAGTGAATTCTTGTTCACAGTGGCAGAGAAAATGAAACTTGCAGGAGCGAATGTTCATATACAAATGCAACAGACGCTCGAAGAACTTGCCACGACGCTCAAAGCAGCAACGCTTGTTGTGGCAGGTTCAACGGGACCGGGACATCTGGCGGCGGCACTCGGCACACCGACTGTCGGCATCTTCCCTCTTGTAATGCCTCTATCGAAAGAGCGATGGGGCTTCCGAGGGAAACGCACAGAGAATATCGCACCGGAGAGGGCACTCAAGAGCGAATGCCCAGCATGTAATGACTGTACGTGTATTTCTACCGTAAATGGAAAATTAGTACAGCAAGCAATCGAACGAGTACTTGGATACGAATATGAAAACAGGATACAATAGCCGTTTCAAACAGATCGCATTTCTCAGCGTTATCGCCTTGGCTTCGTTCAATGCGAATTTGACCCGTGGCTCATTGCTCGAATCCTATGCGCGGGAATCGGCAACTCCGAATTTCAGAACAATACTGAACACTGCCTTCCAAGTCGGCGAGCGATTGACCTTTGACATTAACTACGGATTTGTTACGGCAGGACAAGCCGTAATGACAATCCCTGGCTATAAGTACATCAATGGCAGAAAAGCATTCGAGGTTAACACCTATGCTGTCAGCTCCGAATCCTTTGATAGAATCTTTCGTGTGCGCGATAAATACTCAACCTACCTTGATGTGGAAGGAATATTCCCACACCGCTTCGAACAGCATGTACGCGAGGGAAAATATTCGAGAGATTATCAAGCATTTTTCGACCACGAAGAGTTGGTTGCGGAAGTCGATGATAAAAAATTCAAGATACCACAGTATGTCAATGACATTCTCAGTGCGTTCTACTATATACGCACCATTGACCTAACAAAGTACCATAAAGGACAAAAG
>JBKJHR010000213.1:0-4747 GCA_046598695.1 Kapaibacterium sp. (SeqCode) | reverse complement strand
AAGATCCCACTCGGCACCGTCAAGACTCGCATCCGTACAGGGCTTCTCACGCTGAAAGAAAAGCTCGCCTATATCCAAGAATAGTTTTATAGATCGGAAATATAGACGAAGGGTATTTCCTCCCAATTCATCCGAACCCCCGATTTCATGTTTGTGTAATGCTCACGTATCTCACTCATCGTGAAGGTATAATGTTGCGCATCATTCGTGTACACAAAGATCGGATCATCTGCCGCATCATAACGCAGAAGCCAAAGCGAACTATGGTCCATGTATTCATTGAAGAATTCAAGGATCTTGTAGTCCTTGCCCATGACAGGGAAATCAGGCTTTGCCGCTAAAATCTCAAGTAGTTGCTGGTTCATGTTTCCGTGAAAAATTATTCAGGGTATTGTAAGTAACAATGATACGGGAAAAAATGTATTCCTTAATATGAATAAACAAGAAGATTGATACACTTATGCGTAAACTCATACTACCCGCCCTCTCGCTTTTTATGCTCCTTCTCATTACCGATGCGGAGGCACAGATCACCTACGATAACATCTGGGGAGTTGAAAGCGCATTGCATGACCGCTACGCGAATGATATCCGCGTAGACTACCTCTATGGTGGTACATCGGGTGCGAAGAGCCTGATGTATGAATCCGTGAATCTCTCTGCCGATGTCGAAATTTTTACCGGTACGCACATTTGGGGAAGTCTGCCTGTGAATACGCAAAATGGACCGCTCGGTTCATTTACAGGTATCGGCGACCTAACGCTCATTGCCTATCAACGACTTCTCGGAATTGCTGGTGCAAATATTTCCTTTGATCTCGGTGTCAAACTTGCGACAGGCAGCTCGAATCAGGGCGACTCCCTTCCGACCCAGTATCAAAATGGCTCCGGCACAACAGAGCTCATGCTTGGGCTAAATCTTTCGAGTAAGAATATTTTTTTGGGAATAGCCTATCAACTTAGTGGCGGAAGAAGCATTAATGAGATCACACAATTAAAGAAGGGCGATGCCTTCGTCGTTCGTGGTGGATATACCTATCGCGGCGATCATGTGGATTTCGGTGCAGAACTTCTCGCCGTTAAACCTGTGGAACAAGCAACGATGCTCAACCCCATAGCTCAAAGCAAGGAATTCATTGCTATCGCAGGAAGTGATGAATTACAGCTTGATCTCCTATTCAAAGGTCGCGTCAAATTCAGCGAGTCAGTATCGCTCAATGGCAGTCTCGGCTTACCTATTCGCAAAGTAGATAATGATGCACTGAATGCACGCTCCGCTATAGGCTCGCTCGGATTGGCATTCTCATTCTAAAAGATTCTTTGCCCCCTCACTCGCAAAAGCAACCCAAAAGGTTGCTTTTGTGTATTTATAGAAGGAACGTTCATCAATGTCATAATGAAAAAACTACTTTTTGTATTCTTCTGCCTTTCATTTCTCACATCACACTCCTTTGGGCAGTGTTCAGATGCTGGAATATGCTCACTCTCAAATCATACTAATGTCGTTCTGGCTAGTAATAGCATCAAGCTTGGATACTCCTTCGGCACAACAGGAAAAGATGAGAAGCTAAATCATCAAAAAATTTCCCTTGACTATACTCACTATTTTATGGAGGGAGCATCCTCCCTCGCCATTAGTATTCCTTATTCAATCCAATCAGGAGAAAACGTTTACATTAACGAACCTTCTGTAAGAGTTAGTGGGATAGGAGACATACAACTACTCGGAAGTATGTCTGTGTGGAATGACGAGGTAATGGATACATCAAGTTCGATACACGCGATCAACACAATGAAGTCCCTTCAGGTACAGGTTGGTGCAAAATTTGCCACAGGAAAAATCAATGAAGACAACCTCCCACTTCGTTATCAAAGTGGTTTAGGTACAAATGATTTACTATTAGGTATCTCTTATATAATGTCCCCGTTTGAGGCAGGAATTGGCTTTCAACTGCCTTTTGGTATTAGTAAAAATCATATTGATTCTCTCAAACGCGGTGCTGATCTTCTTACCCACATATCTTTTACGCATACATTCGATCGTTTCTCTGCGATTGCGGAAATTCTTGCGATAAAAAGACTTTCAAAATCAAAATTACTTTTTCCGCCTGGCACAGTACTCATAACAGAAGAATCTCCAGACCCTATTGTTCTTGAAAATGGAGAGTATGTAATCAAAGAAAGTGACCAATTCCAACTAAATCTAAGAGGAACTGTGGAATATAGATTACAAAATGATATTACATTTGAGGCAGGCTTTGCGATACCATTCATCAAACGGTCTGACAATACTGATGGATTAAAGCGAGCGTTTACTATCTCAGGAGGTGTAAAATATCTTTTCTAATTTTAACCCACTAACGAACAACTCGATCCGACCCAATCGAGTCCTTTATTATAATCTACGCCTATCATCTTGCCACGTGTGAGGCGGTTCAATGTATGCAGGGCTTTGGGGCGTTCTTCACCTTCGCTCCAGATCATCAGTACACGCAACTCGCCGCGAACTCCATCACCATTCGGAGTAGTAATGATGTCAGCATATTCAACTTTCTCTTGCAAGAGCCATTTCTCACGGTCTTCCTCGGGGATAGCATCAATGTCCGCGATCGTCGGATTAACATTCACCCCCAGCCCCGCAAATGAATAGAGCGGCTTTAAAACAAATTTCGTGAGGTCGAGACTCTTGTAATCAGCATCGCTCAGATACCATGCTTGCGGAACAGCTTCATTCGTCCCCACAAGATGGGGCAGCAATACTTTCGAGATGCGGAAATACCAATTCGGATGACCAGCCCATTGGACATCATAACTTTGCTCCACATCAAAACGAAGCTGGACATCTTTTCGCACAAGCTCATCTACGATAGCTCGATTATAAATGCGATGAATACGAATCAGATTACCTTCAGGGTTGGGATGGAAGAGTTCATTACCCTGCGATATGACAGAGCATATATCAACAATGTGAATACCAAGCTTTTTTTCTGCAAGATAAAAGTCAGCTTTTGTTTTTTGATGATGTGGGTCGATCTCAAGCAATACAACTTCCTTCGGATCACAATCACCAAGTATTGCCTTTTGCAACGTAGAATAATAATTCTCCACTCCATACGATGGATCGAGAAGCCCATTCAATTCCTTGGGCAATCCATAGACTTCACGCATACTTTCACTAAAGACTGGTTGATAGTGATAAAGTGATGGAAAGCCTTGCAGTTCGATAAGTTTAAATTCAGGGTGTTCGGCAGAACCGCATATTGCAAAATCTACTGCAGCAAAGAGTGGATGTGAAGTTTCATCAGCATAATTATAGTCATCAGGAATAGCTTTTGCACCGATCTTTTGCAATTCAGGCGAAGCAGCTTTTAGAAGAATCTCCTCTGCAAGCCTTGCTGCGCGTGCAGCGGCTTCCTTCGGAAGAAATATCGGTGTTTCGGCAATGCGAAAACCTATATGACACCCTGCTTTATGTTCAAGATCACTTTGCTGCTTTTGATACAGCTCTTGGCTGAACTTTGCGTTGAATTCTTTACGTAATTCTGGTATCATTGCGCTTACTCCTTCACTGATTCAATAGATTCATTAGCCGCTATTTTTTCAACCTTCACTTGTTCTAAGCGATGTCGAATTTTTCTTTTGACGATAAAGCGAATGCCACCCGCTTCGATCACATCCCCAACATTTGGAATTCTGCCACTCACTTTTTGCATAAAGCCTGAGATCGTTTGATACTCTTGACTCTCTTCAATAAGAGGAAAGCGATCTTCGTAACGCTCATTAAAATCCGACACGGTCATACTCGGATCAATATAGAGTGCATCACCAACTTCAATAGCATCTCGTTCATCGGCTGGGACATCGGATTCATCTTGGATCTCGCCAACAATTTCTTCGAGTACATCTTCGAGCGTAACAATACCTTCCACACCACCATGCTCACTGACCACGATCGCAATATGCGTTCGTGAACGTTGAAACTCAAGAAGTAGCTCAGAGATACGTTGTGTTTCGCTAACGAACTTCGGTTTACGAATTGCACCTTCCAAGAGCTTCATAAATTCTTCCCCACCATTTTGGCTGGGGGCAGAAAGGCGTTCGAGCTTTCCAAAGTAGGGCAGTAGGTCCTTCACATAGAGTACACCCGTTATCTCATCCATCGAACCTCGGTAGATCGGCAAACGAGAAAAGCCCTCGCTCTCGATGATACGAAAAATGTCGCGTGGTTCAGAATCCATATCAATGCCAACGACATCAGAGCGATGCACCAAAATGTTCGCGGCTGTGGTATCACCAAAATCAAAAACGGATTCTATCATCTCAGACTCATTTTGCGTCACCACTCCGCGTTTCGCCGATTCCATGATCACACTTCGGAGTTCTTCTTCACTATGCTCCTCGCCACCGGAAGCCGGGGGCAAGCCCATCAAGTGCAATAAGCCGTTGACGGAAGCATTCAGAACTTTGACGACAGGGCGGAAACAGACATAGAATAAATGCAAGGGACGCGCCAAGCGCAAAGCCACTTTCTTCTCGTAATTAATAGCAATCGTTTTCGGAAGTTGTTCGCCGATCACAATGTGAAAAGCCGTTAGTATTCCAAACCCACAAATGATGCTGATAGACTCAATGACCGTATGATTCGAGGTAAAAATTGATACAACCGGAGAGAGGAGTGCAGTCGTCACAGGTTCGCCAACCCAGCCAAGCGCAAGGCTTGTTAGCGTAATGCCGACTTGCGTTGCCG
>JBKJHR010000176.1:0-8822 GCA_046598695.1 Kapaibacterium sp. (SeqCode) | reverse complement strand
TTGGAATGGTCGAAGCCCTTCGGGAAGGGCAGTTTCTAGAACCTCACCCCATGAACAGAGGTAATACGATGCGACCCATTTCGACCATTCCAAGAACGCTGCATCGAAGACGGGCGCTGCATCAAGGACGTCGCTGATCGGCTTCAGCTTCTTCACCTCGGGGGGCTTCTCAGTGGTTAGCCCAACGAGGACTCCGGTCGTGAAGCGTTTGCCGAGCGGGACGAGGACTCTCGTGCCAACCACGGCGCGGGATTCAAGCTCTGCGGGGACAGCATACGTCAAGCCCTCATAGCCGCCGCTATGGAATTTGAAGGGTAACGGAAGGGCGACGACGGCGTACACGCTGAGGATTTAGCCCTCTTTCGGGATGGTCCCGTTGCCCGAAGCATTCTTCTTCGCGACGTGCTCCAAGATCAACAGCTTCATTTTCTCCTCGACCTGCTGATGCTGCGTACCGCGGACGATAAGCTCCAATTCCGGACAAAACGCCGAATATCCCGTTTCGCCTTCGCGCTTTACTAATATCTCAAAATTCTCATTTCCAACCTGCATGATGTTTCTCCTTTGGTATGATAACAAAGCCGCATTCCCCTCTGTTCGTGGATATCGGCAAACCTTAAAAAGCCGGAAGACTTTGGCAGTTATAAAGACCCAAACTTTTCTTATCATTGCCACTTGCCATTACCATTATATGAATATAATGGCAAGTGGCAATGTAGAAGCAGAATAATGTCACCCCATGCGGTACCATTTGCTCGTTTCACCTAGGCATTCAATTCACACTAGCCGACTTGCGGTTTGGTATGATAAAAAGAAGTCTGACCCACTGAATGCCAGAATATCAGCCCCTACACCTTCTTCCATCCTGAGATCATTGACCAGAGAATTGTTACGCTTGCTGTACTATGCCTTTTTCGAGTTCTTTGGTCTGGACTTTTTTGTTTGTCATAAGTCCGACCATCATAATGAGTGCGGATAATACGATCACCTGAATGATCAAAGATTTATTTACCAAAGGGATATTTTGTGCTGGCTCAATGGCGAGGAAGAGCAAGATTGTGATCAATCCTCTTGGTGCAATGAATACGAGTGGTGATAGTGGGAGCTTTGAAAGCTTGAGTTGCGCTGCCCGTAAAATAAAGATGGCTGCTACCACCACGATAGCACCGATCAAAGTCTCCACATTCATAATTTCCGCAGGTTGAATAAGAAAGCCGAAAAGGAGAAAGAATAGCGCTCTGATCAAGAAAGCACCTTCCATCGTCAGCTCCTTAAATTTACGTATCTCGCTATTTAACTCATCAGGCTTTAAGTATCGTATCCATTTGAACTGCTTCAACTCGTCAAGATTTCCTAAAAATAACCCAAAGAGCATAATGAAAATAAGCGCAGGCAAATGATAGACTTTTGAAATGGCATAGATCAAGATGACAAGTAAAATGATGGGTGCAAATTTGATATGATTATCAATTTTGCTCAGTAAGAGCGCAAGCCCTAATGAGGCAACAAAGGAAATCACCGCGATCAATATTAATTGCAACGTAAAATCACCGACAGAATGAAAGCCAAAACTTTCGTTGAGAGCGACTAAATTAAAGAAAAGCACACCGAGAATATCCGATAGACTGCTCTCATAAATGATGAACTCTCGATTAAACGGCGAGAGTGCTTTTACGCTGGGTATAGCAATGGCACTGCTAATAACGCAGAGTGGTATTGCGTTAGTCAAGCTATCCTTGAACGATGCATTTCCCAAATAATAGAATATGAGTGAAAGAATAGCCGCTAAGGCAAGCATGGGAATAAGCGACGCGAAAAGCGTCTTCTTTAGCATTGGAGCTTTTGATCTTTGTAGCTCCAATTCCAAAGAGCCTTCCAAAACTATCAAGATCAATCCGACTGTACCAAAAATAGGGAGAAGAGGTGATAGGTCAGGGATACTGACCTCAAACAGCAGCGTCAATTCTCGCACAGCAAAACCCAAGATCAACAACAAAATTACCGAAGGTACTTTCGTCTTCGATGCTGTAAGATCAAAAACATAGGCAAGCAGTAGTAGGGTACATAATGTTATAATAATTCCTATGGTCATATTGATTGCGTCTTCATATTACAAACGTTACACAGAGTAAAGCCCCATGTATCATAGAAACTAACGAATCATCGTTGAATGAAGTTTTAAATGCTCTGAGAGCTCAGTGCCGAAGAAATCATTATGGAGGCTGTATTAGATGCTTATTCCGTGCGTTCAACCATATCCTGATTTTCGGAGGCAGGGACCTTCTTCCAGCCGGAGATCATTGACCAGAAATTCCACCAACCGGAGATGGCGACCATGAAGATATGTCCTACGAAGAAGAGGACGAGTGCTGCCATGAAGCCAAAATGAAACCAACGCGCAAGATCGTATCCGCCGAAGAGCCATGTGATCTCTTGCAATTGCACGGGCCAATACATCGCTATGCCGGAGAGTATCACGCCGATGCCGAGAAAAGGGATGCTTGTGTAGGCAAGTTTTTGCAGAGAATTATATTTCCCAGAGACGGGATGTTTTTTCTCGATGCGTAAATAGTATTTTATCATCGGCAACACACCCTTCACGTCTTTTTTGCGAAAGAGCGTTGTCTGTCTGCCGTGTTTGGAAAAGATGTTATAGAAAAAGTAGATGAGCGCATTGATGACGAATATCCACATTGCCGTGAAATGCCATTGCCGCGCGCCTCCGAGCCAACCGCCAAGCGTTATCCAATGCGGGAATTTGTAATCGAAAAGCGGTGAGGCGTTATAGATGCGCAAGCCGCTTGTGACCATCATCCCTAAGGCAATGAAGTTCAACCAATGCGTGATGCGAATGATGAGCGGATGTTCTTTGCGTTTGCCGTCCTTCGTTTTCATAGGGATGAAAATTATTGAGGAAATTTCTCTGTGTAAAAATCCGGTGCGCGAGTGGGGCGGTTTGTTGCGCGATTGACAAAGACGAGTGTCGTCTCGCCCGTTGCTATTTTCGCATCATCTGATTTGCGGGTAACAGTGTATGTTATCTCGATCTTCGGTGAATCACTCGGTGTGAACGTTGCCGTGACAAGCAACTCCTCATCATACTTCGCACCTTGAATATATTGCACCGAAGCACTTGCTACTGGAAGAATAAAGCCGCGCTCTTCGATGACAGAATAGGGCAGACCAAATGCGCGGAGCATATCAGTGCGTGCGACTTCAAAGTATTCGAGATACTTTGCATAATAGACGATACCCATTTGATCGGTATCGGCGTAGCGCACTCTGAGCGTTGTCGTATGGCTGAACACTTACGCCTCCTGCCAATATCCCATCTTCGAGAATTTCTCAACGCGACGATCAAGTGTGTCGCTATCAGCATAACTGAGCGGAGTGAGCAATGCCAATTCCTCTGCAAGTGTTTCACGCATTGTTTGGAACATCGTCTCGGGATCGCGATGCGCTCCGCCGAGCGGTTCGGGGATGATGCGATCAATGATGCCAACAGAAAGTAGATCAGGCGCCGTGAGCTTTAACGCTTCGGCGGCTTGCTCCTTGAATCCCCAATTGCGCCACAAAATAGATGAGCATGATTCAGGCGAGATAACCGAGTACCAAGAATTCTCAAGCATGAGCACTCTATCACCAACGCCAATGCCAAGCGCTCCGCCGGAAGCACCTTCGCCGATAACGACGATAATGATCGGTACTTTGAGGCGCGACATCTCCAACAAATTTCGTGCGATAGCTTCTGCTTGTCCGCGTTCTTCGGCTTCTAAGCCAGGGAATGCACCGGGTGTATCGAGTAAGCAGATAACGGGTTTGTGGAATTTCTCCGCAAGTTTGAAAAGCCGCAATGCTTTGCGGTACCCTTCGGGGTTTGGCATTCCGAAATTGCGATACACGTTCTGCTTCGTATCGCGTCCCTTCTGATGCCCAACCCACATGACAGAACCAACGCCCTCCAACGTACCGAAGCCGCCTACGATAGCCGGATCATCGCGCACTCCGCGGTCACCATGCAATTCGATAAAATCAGGTGCTAATGCTCCGATATAATCAAGTGTGTACGGACGCTCGGGGTGGCGCGCAACTTGTACGCGCTGCCAACGAGTAAGATCGCTGAATATCTCAGAGCGAAGCTCATCAGCTTTGCCGCGCATGGTTGCGATCTCATCGGTGAGATCAACAGAATTATCTAACGCCTCCATCTCCTCGATCTTCGTTTCGAGATCGGCGATAGGCTTCTCAAAATCTAAAATAATTTTTGCCATTACTTCACGTTAAACGTCACTTTGAGCGTTGTGCTTCTGCGAACTTCTTCAGGATTGATACGCCCTGACATTGCTCCACGTCGCTCCGCTTCTTCGCGTTCCATCTCGCTTCCGCCACCGCCGCCTGCTGCGCCACCGGCAGATTCGGCATCACTAATGGCGACGATCTCGCCGATCGTGCCGCCCATTTCTTTTGCAAGGTGCGATGCTTTTTCACGTGCTTCTTTCAATGCGGACTTCATTGATTCTTCTTCGAGGTCTTCAGATTTTGTTGAGCCATATCCTTCGACGGTCACATTCGTCGCGCCCGCTCCCGAAGCTGCATCAAGTGCCTTCGCAAGCGTAGGCAATTTCTTGACCTTTGCTGTATACGAACCGATATAATGATACCCAACAAGCTTGGGTGACATCCCTGTTGGCTGTGAGTAGTCATACGTTGGGTTGAGCGCGAAGGTACGCATCTCAATATCGGAGTTTTGTATTCCGGCAGTCCCCAGTGCGGAGCGAAGACGAGCACTGAACTCATCGTTCTTCGCAAATGCCCCAACGACGGTGTTATCCTGAAGAGTAACGGTCATGGAGATCGTTGCGTAATCAGGCTTCGCATCAGCGGAGCCGCCAGCCATAACGGTAATTGTGCGCTGAGAAAAAGCAGCGATCGGCAGAAGCAGTGCCGTTAAAACAAGTGTATTTCGTAGAGTTTTCATTGTCTTCGATCTGATGAGTTACAATAGGTCAGAAATTGTGTGTACTTTGAACCGTGAAAATACGAACTTTCCACATACCTAACGCTTAGGACGAGTAAAAATGCTCCTGAGAAGGATCTCGATATCCATGCCGATGGTGTGGTTGCGGGCGTAATAGAGATTCATCTGCTCGAT
Source organism: Kapaibacterium sp. (SeqCode) (assembly GCA_046598695.1). GTDB lineage: Bacteria > Bacteroidota > Ignavibacteria > Palsa-1295 > Palsa-1295 > JBKJHR01. The sequence goes on along the minus strand of JBKJHR010000176.1, from coordinate 3,670 downwards.
GTCTTCAGGTCGGCTTGCGGCGGCATTGGTGTCAAGCGAAAGATCAGCAAGGCTCAGAACACCTTCTTTTGCAAGCATGATGGAGTTTCTGCCCGAAGGTCGCACCCCTACTAACGAGCGCTTCCCACGAATTACCATCCCAAGTTGCGAAATCGTATCCACATTTTTCTCGGAACCTCCGAAGAGCTTCATTAAGAGAATGATCGGATAGGCAAGGATGGAAAACGTGATGTCAAAGAGTCTCTTCGCTATCCGATGGGAGATCTTCTGGACATTATACTCCAGTGGCATGATCGCCAATGATTCGCCGGATGATGGCGGTGAGATGACTTCGATCTTCGAGCGAGAAAGAAGGACATCCGTCGCATTCGGGACGACATTAAAGCTGACTTCATGCGTCGTCACATCATCTGATACGCGCTGCATCGCCGAGAGCATCTCCGTGTAAGTGAATGCATCAGAAGGGAAAATAACTTGGTCAATGCCTTCATCACGGATCACTTTCCCGAGAGTCGAAAGATCACCTTTGATGGTCACGCCTGAGAGGAGTTCTTCACCTGTCCGCAACAGGTCATTGGCGATGAAGCCAGTAAGTTCGTAACGCTTTGTGAAGCCTGTACTTTGCAAGAGACCTGCAATGCGGAGCGACTCTGCACCTGTACCGGCGATCAAAGTCTTACGCATCATCGGACGAGCAGAGCCTTCGCCACCATAACGAATGCGGTCGATAAAGCGGAAGGCATATCGTACGAGAATAAACAGTAAGGTGCTAAAACCTGAGACCATTAATACCAAAGAACGACTTGACGTAAATTCCTTGAAGAAATACGTAAGTGAGGATAAGATAATAACAGCCAGCGGAATTGCAAGAGCAATTGTCCGTGAGCGTCTTCGATTCTCCGGTTGATATGCACCAGCCATGCCAAGCGAAAGCACGAAGACAATTGGTGGTACAATAAATATCCACGGATAATCTATTTTCGGTAAGCTGAGAAAACCACCGAAGGAGTTTTTTGAAATTCCGAGTATGGCGACAATAACAGCACAAGCGTCGGCAATAGCTAATGCAATAGCACCGCGGTATTTCTTTACCGTTGCAAGCACCGAACGCAAGATGATGCCGACACGAAGCATCATTGTAAAGATAGGCGATGCGCCGTAGTGTTTTTTTACGAAGACATGCATTGCTTCGTAAAATACTTTCACTTCGTTGAGTGTGCTTCGCCGTGTTGATTCTCCTTTGAAGTGAACAGTCGAGGTAGAGTGGACGTAAAAGACTTTGAACCCCGCCTTTTTTATGCGGTATGAAAGATCAATATCTTCGCCGTACATAAAGTAATCCTCATCGAAACCCTGTGTTTTAATGAAGGCATCACGAGAGAGCAACATAAATGCCCCTGCCAGAGCATCTATCTCATAGGTCTCATCTACAGGAAGATGTGTGAGGTTATACTGCGCGAAAAGTGGGGAGTTCGGGAAAGCAGAGGAAAGCCCAAAGAGTTTTGTGAAGCTTGCCCACGGGGTCGGGAAGCCACGGCGGCAAGAGACTTGGAACGAGCCATCGGCATTAAGCAATTTACATCCTGATACTCCACACTCAGGATGTGAACGCATAAAATCTACCATAACGCGAAGTGTATCTTCGCCGAGGATCGTATCGGGGTTCAGGATGAGTTGGTAATCACCCTTTGCATCGCGCATCCCAATGTTGTTGGCTCTGCCAAAGCCAACGTTTGATTCGAGAGCATAGAGTTTTACTTCGGGAAAGTCTTGGCTAACCATCGCTTGGCTGCCATCGCGTGAGGCATTATCAACAACCATTACCTCACCCGAAAGACCGCTTGCCGCAAGTGAGCGGCGAACACTTTCGAGTGCGCCGCGCAAGAACTCGCGGACATTGTAATTGACGATGATGATCGAAATATCCAAAACAATTGAGAATGAAAAATATCTAAATACTCAGAACTTCCGGAAAATTATAACTTCCCTTTGATCGCTGCCCATTTTAACTTCCATACCATCATCATTGCCTCGCGGACAATGGCTTTATTCATCTTGCTCGTACCTGCGCGGCGATCAACGAAAACGATAGGTATCTCTTTGATACGAAATTTCTTGCGCCATGCGCGGAAGTTCATTTCGATCTGAAACGAATATCCATTTGATTGAATGTCATCAAGATTGATCGCTTCCAATACTTCGCGACGGAAACATTTGAAGCCACCGGTTGCATCGTTGAGCTTGATACTTGTGACAAGACGTGCGTATTTGTTCGCATAGTACGAAAGCAACAAACGGCGAAGAGGCCAATTGGCTACATTTGCGCCTGTGATGTAACGTGAACCAAGCACAACATCATATTCTTTGATCTCGCGTAAGAAATTTGGTATTTCATCAGGGTCGTGCGAGAAGTCAGCATCCATCTCAAAGAGATAATCGAATCCTTCTTTTAGTCCGTATTTAAATCCCGCAACATAGGCAGTGCCCAAGCCCATCTTTCCTGCGCGGCTAATAAGATGCAAACGTCCTTTGCCAAGCTCCGTTTCTTGCAAGCCTCTGACGATGTTCGATGTACCATCGGGGGAGTTGTCGTCAACGATAAGGATGTTCAATTCGACATCTGGTACTTTCGATTGTTCATCGAAGACGGCGCGGATGATATTCTCTGCGTTATCGCTCTCGTTATAGGTCGGTATGATGATGATCGCTTTTTTCACTGTATGTTTTCTTGTAGTGAGCGTATGACATTTTCTGCAATATAAGCAACATCTTCATCCGATAGCTCTGAGTGCATTGGCAGTGAAAGGATATGCTTTGAAGCATTCTCTGTCAACGGATAGTCTCCGAGTTTCCCGCCAAACGTGAGGTACGCATCTTGCAAGTGAAGCGGGATAGGGTAGTAGATGTTCGTAGGAATACCGATCTCTTTGAGCGATGCCATGACCTTCTCACGGTTCGCTGTGATCATGATCGAATATTGATGCCATATATGTGATGCATCGGGATGAACTGTTGGTGTAATGACAATATCCGAATACGGCGAAAAATATTTTGTATAAAGCTGCGCAACATCATTACGTCTTGCATTCCATTGGTCAAGATATTTCAACTTCACTATCAAGATCGCGGCTTGAATTGAATCCAAACGTGAGTTGATACCAAGCTTATCATGGTGGTATGTTATGCCCGAGCCGTGGTTTGCAATAGAGCGAAGTCTTGTCGCAAGAGCGTCATCGTTGGTTGTGATCATTCCTGCATCACCGAATGCACCTAAATTTTTTGAGGGGTAGAACGAGATCGTCGCCATATCGCCGATACTACATGCCCTCTTCCCAGCCCATGTTGCGCCTACTGCTTGCGCGGCATCTTCGATAACAACCAAATGATGTTTCTTTGCGATAGCCATGATCGCCGTCATATCGGATGGTTGACCGAAAAGATGGACAGGGATGATCGCTTTCGTTTTAGGAGTAATGCGCTCTTCGATGAGTGAGGCATCAATGTTGAATGTCTGCGGATCAATTTCAACATACACAGGTACGCCTCCGAGAATTGCAATTGTCTCTGTTGTCGCTACGAAGGTAAATGGAGTCGTGATCACTTCGTCACCTGGTTGCAGACCCATTGCCATCATCGCAAGCTGCAATGCATCAGTACCTGAAGCGCAACC
>JBKJHR010000173.1:0-6364 GCA_046598695.1 Kapaibacterium sp. (SeqCode) | reverse complement strand
TGATCGTGAGTTTATTGCTGTACCACCCTCAACAAAGGCACTGAAGATCACGCTGACTGCACCTGATAGCAAAGGTGTTGCAGATGCTGTCATTATTGATAACGACGGTAGAACATTTGCTTCAGTGAATCTGAAAAAAAATAGTGATAAACCAGCGAGTATCTATCTTACGGGAGAACGCATAAAGCGTGGAGTTTTGGAGATCGTAGTCAAACGTGGACTTGGAAGCGATGACGAACCGACGAACATCGTTAATTTGCAAGTGGAAGCATTTCCACTTGAAGTACAAATGCTTTCATCACGTGCATCTGCGAATAAAGATGCGTCGGCATCGTTTGAGCTTTCCAATTCATCGAATGCAGTATATACTCTTTTCGCTGATGGGGGAGTGTTAGGATATGAACGATATTTTGATACGATCGTCACGGGCACCGATGAATTTCGTTACACATTCAAGCCTCATGCCGGTGAGAACCATGCGGAGTTTTATATTTCCATGCCGCGTGAAATTTTCAATCAATTTACTGATATTGGATTACAGATACTGAAGCCCGATGGTGATGCTGTTATTAATGATGCCTTCGATATGCATGACCTGAAAACGAAGGTTGTCTTCGTTGGAAAAGATACGACGAATTATACGCTTTACTTCCGAGGTGGGTATGCAGTGCCTTCACCATCGAATTCATTTAAGCTCACGATACGTGAGCGCAGAGAGTTTACCTCGGAAGTCAGTTGCCGATCAACGTCACCGAAAATGCTACTGGAAGCATCGCAAACTGAACCTGTATCTATTTCATCTTCACAAACCTTACCAGAATTACCTGAGGGCTATTGCTTCTATGGCTATTTGGGATTGAAGGCGAAGAATGATGACTATATGAAAATCCCTGTGGTTTTCTCGAAGTAATTTATCGGATAACGACAATCGGGAGATCTACGAGATTCCCATCATCCGATTCAAGAATGAGTTGGTACGTACCGGAAGTAAGAGAATGCGTGTCAAGACTGTATTCTGCTTGCCCTTGCATTATGTGAAGTTTGTTCGATGCAGATGTGCGTCCTAGTTGGTCAATACATCTCGTATTAACCACTTGCTCTTTTGTGGAGCTGATCGTAAGATGAAGAATATCCTTTACTGGATTTGGTGCCGAAGAGAATATCTCAAAGCTTAGTTTATTGTTCAAGTGCGCACGGATGATTCCATCGCCGCATGTATCGCCAACTCTAACCAATCCTTCACGTATTTCCGCGGTTGAGCCTTGGCTCAAATGAATATCTTCAAAGCGGATAGTGCTCTCGTTATTTCGAGCAATGTTCCCTATTACGGGAAGATCAATATATGAGAGATTACTGGTAATATTTTGATTTCTATTTCTATTCTTGCGTACTAAGAGCACTTGCATTGTATTATCATCTCGTGATAAATAAGTAAGTGTATAGTCGCAAAGAGCATTAGTACCATTGCAATCAGGTGTTGAAGTATAAAGATCAATGAGATCGCCGTCATACTTTAGTGTGAATGATATGGAATCTTGATTGATGGGCGAGGGAACAGCCGAAAGTGAAAGACGCATTGAGCCTCTCATCCCAGCATACGCAACGACTGAAGTGTCAACAGAAATTGCAACTCTACCTATTGATTGACCATCGGCATGGATCACACCGAGCGACATTGTATCATTACCTATAGTGAACGATGCAGATGAAAGTGCAAGTAGAGAGGGATGATAATGAACTGCAACATCCTTCTTCTCACCAGAAAGAAGAAGAAGTGGAAGTTTTAAATCGCTTTCAAAAAGATCTGTTGCTCCGGTAGCTTGATACGTAGTAATGACGACGGCATCATCATTTGGATTCTGAATAGTTACAGACTGATACTCACTACCGGGGGCATAGACTTTGCCAAACGAAGCATTCCTAGAGATAATGAGTGGTTGCAACGGCTTTGGAGAAGCAGAGATACTAATACTTACGAACACTTCATTGTCATTACTATCAAGAGCGCGCAAGACGACACTTCCGGGGAGAAAGTTATTAATGAGTGCTAGGTCAGCATTGGCATTGTGTACGTCATTATACGTGATCGTTGAAATAAGAATGTTCTTTGGTACATCAACAGGAGTGATCGATTTCAGTCCTCTATCCCAAGCACGTGAATCCGTAAAGAGAATATGCCGAGATGTCGATGATGAAGTTGTGAGAACATACTTCGGTGCAACGGTATCAGAGATCGGTTCATAGCGAATAGTGTCGATTACTACATTGTCCGCACTATCGCTTGCCGTGATAATAGCACGTGCAGCTTGCAATGAATCAATCAGAGTAAAATCGAATGTACTCTTTGATGGATCGAGCGAAGTAAGGGCATTTAGCAAACAATTAAAGAGAGGCATGATTGTCACTTGCTTGATGCCGAGATCACGTGGGCGGCGTTCCACGACAGAGCCAGTGAGAACAATGCGCGGCTCAGAAATGGGGTCTTGAACGATAAGCGGTGCAAGAGTATCACTCGTAGAAGGATTGCGACGGACGCAATACTCACTTCTATTTCCCGCCGAATCAAGAATTTCTACACATCCATATGCTGATTGATCTGCTTGTGGTAAATGAAACCATACCCTACCGAATGTCCGTGAATCATAGCGAACACTATCAAGCACAAGATTCATCGCTCCTGATGAAAGTGTTACAGAAGCAACTCCCTTATCCCATGGCTTTACCTCAGTTAAGTACGCTTCATAATTTCCACCAACGTTTGAACGGATAGAAATTTCTGGTGCTATTGTATCTCTATTCGGGGCATAGGTAACATGGGCGACCCCTCTGTTGCCGCTCGAATCGATAGCGATATAATATGCTGAGGCATTTTGCAATGTATCAATAACGAGGAGACTATCGGACGACGATTCAGGGTAGCCGCGTTCAATGTGGGTGTACTTGAAGTTTACACGCGCCGAATCATAATACTTTTCTATACCCCTGTTACAAGGGAAGTGCTCTGTCGCTTCGACAAAGCGTGTAAAAATTGTTGGTGCATTTTGTTGGAAAATTGGTGCTGAAGTATCGAGATAATTCTTCCCAAGTTTGTAGCTATGGAAATTAATTTTTGAATCAAGATTTCTTTCCAACTTCACATTCACAGTATGATCTGCATACCACGGACAAGGATTTTGCGATATATATCGGAGTGTACAGTGCTCGCCGGTAATGCTACCAACGATCTGTTTCATAAGCGGCTTGTAGGTCGTCGAATCCGTTGCTTGCAAATAGACCCCACTTGTATAGCGAGCAAGATCGTAATTTGAAACAGCGTTTTCTTTTCCAAGCTCAAGGACATACAGACTTATGCCTGCATTTTTTAAGATGGTCTTAATAGAATCTGGGTAACGTGTAAAATCATCGGTAATGAGAAGTATCGCTTTTTGTTGAAAGGAAGTCTTTTCGATAAGAATTGTAGCATAGCGAAGTGCCGAATCTACATTCGTATTCCCGAAAAATGTAAAGTTGCGAATAACGTTAACGAATGAGGCTGAGTCCTTCGCACTTCCTGCCTTGTATGTCGCGTTTGGTCCTTGCGGAAAAGAAATGTCTATTGTATCCGTAAATGGAATAAGAATGTACTCCGTTGGCGCACTGATAGAAGAGGTAAATGTAGAAAAACTTTCTAAGAATGATTCATAGACTTTGAAGAGATTTCCCGCGCTACCGATCATTGATGTACTGCGGTCAAGGCATACGGCAATAATTGCGCTATTCGATTCGTCGCAATCCAAAAGTTGATGAGTAACGACTTTACCATCTTCGCTTATGGTAAACTCTGAGGGTAATGCACCAGGACGAGGTAGACGATTATTCTCTGTGATCGTGGTCTTGAGCTTGACAACAGGGAAGCTGTCTATGTTCGGTTCAAACGTAAGCAGATCCAAGCGTTGGCTAAACGCGACAAGTGGAAAAAGAAAACACAATATGAATGCTCGAATGAGCAGTGCTGTCATAGAGTGAACAAAATGAACAAAGAGATAAAAGCAGCTTACTAAACAACACTATTAGGTCAAAGGAGTTTCAAGGGGACAAAAAAATCCCCCGTAATTAACGGGGGATTAATATCTTAGCCGGGGAAGAGATCATTCTGCTTCGGAGGCTTTGGTTCTCCGACGATCTTTGCGCCGGGATCCAACTTATCTAATTCATCGTCCTCATCAGCAGGCACGTTCGCTACTGCGGCGACTCGATCACCATCATTGAGGCGAACAACACGCACACCTTGCGTATTGCGACCCATAACGCGAATGTCTCTGACGTGTTGGCGAATGACGAGTCCGTCCTTTGTGACGACAATGAGATCATCATTATCAACGACCTCCTGAATAGCAAGTAACTTGCCAGTCTTTTCAGTCGCTTTCATTGTGATAACGCCCTTACCACCGCGCTTAGTGAGGCGGTAGTCGCTGACGTCACTGCGCTTGCCGTAGCCTTCTTCGCTTACGACAAGAACAGTCGTTCCGGTACGTTTTGGTGAGATCATGCCGATAACAATATCACCCTTTTCGAGAGTTATACCGCGAACACCACCGGCTGTTCTGCCCATATCGCGTACATCTTTCTCATTAAAGCGGCACGCCATACCTTCATGGGTCCCGATAATGATCTCTTGTGTACCGTCGGTAAGACGAACATCACGGAGGTTGTCACCCTCATCAAGAGAGATCGCTTGGATACCAGTTCTGCGAACATTACCATACGCAGAGAGCACCGTCTTTTTGATCGTCCCTTGCTCGGTAACCATCGTGACGAAATGCTCATTATCAAATACCTTGACGTTGATAAATGCTGTGATATGCTCATCCGCTGGTTTCTCAAGGAGGTTAGCGATAGAGCGTCCCTTCGAGATTCTTCCGCCTTCGGGTACTTCATGTACCTTCAGCCAATAACATCTGCCCTTATCGGTGAAGAACATGATGTAATGATGTGTCGAGGCGATAAACATATGCTCGACAAAATCATCCTCACGCGATGCGGCTCCGGTTATTCCTTTGCCTCCGCGTCCTTGACGGCGATAGCCCGAAACAGGGAAGCGCTTGATAAACCCGCTATGAGAGATCGTTACGACGACATCTTCTTCAGCGATCATATCTTCGATCGTGAAGTCCTTGGTATCGTAAATAACTTCGGTGCGGCGTTTTGTTGCAAACTTTGTCTTGACTTCGGCAAGGTCATCAGCGATGATCTTCATCTGAAGCTCTTTTGATGCGAGGATCGCTTTGAGCTTTTCGATGAGCTGGATAAGCTCGCGGTACTCAGCCATGATCTTTTCGCGTTCCAAACCTGTCAAGCGTTGCAAGCGCATTTCGAGGATAGACTTTGCTTGAATTTCCGAAAGCTCGAAGCGTTTGATCAAATTCTTCTGCGCTGTGTCGGAGTCTTTCGATTTCTTGATGATCTGAATGACTTCATCGATATTATCAAGTGCGATAATATAGCCTTCGAGGATATGTGCGCGCTTCTCAGCGGCTTCAAGATCATAGCGTGTGCGGCGAACAACAACTTCGTTACGATGTTCAATATAGAACTTGATCATCTCACGGAGCTGGAGTATCCTCGGCACACCCTTCACAAGTGAGAGGCTGATAACACCGAAGGTCGTCTGCATTTGCGTATGCTTGTAGAGGTTGTTGAGCACAACCTTTGCAACGGCATCACGCTTGAGATCAATGACCATACGAAGTCCGTCTTTATCGGATTCGTCATTCACACCGGAAATACCTTCAAGCTTCTTATCACGGACAAGCTCTGCGATCTTCTCAATAAGGGAGAGCTTATTGACCATGTACGGAACTTCCGTAATGATGATCTTCTCTCGATCATTCTTATCGGTCTCGACCGTTGCACGGGCACGGACGATGATCTTGCCGCGACCAGTGAGATATGCATCACGCACACCATCAAAACCGTAGATGAGTCCACCCGTTGGGAAGTCAGGTGCGATGATAAACTTCATTAGCTCCTCATTCGTGATGGAGCTATTTTTGATGTACGCAAGACATCCGTCAATGACTTCGCTCAAGTTATGCGGTGGGATGTTCGTCGCCATACCAACGGCAATACCTGTCGTGCCATTGACGAGCAAGTTCGGATATGCGGCTGGCATAACCGAAGGCTGCATCAGCGTATCATCAAAGTTCGGGACGAAGTCAACGGTGTTCTTCTCCAGATCCCGAAGCATTTCCATTGCTAAGGGCTTGAGGCGGACTTCAGTATAACGCATAGCAGCAGGGCTATCGCCATCCATTGAGCCGAAATTGCCTTGTCCATCAACCAAGACCTCTCGCATCGAGAAATCCTGTGCCATACGAACGATGGT
>JBKJHR010000186.1:0-2964 GCA_046598695.1 Kapaibacterium sp. (SeqCode) | reverse complement strand
CATTCAAGTTTGTGGAGTTTACGATTTCCATTTTCAAAACGGGAAATGAGCTTGTGAATTTTGCTGTCACGCCGCTTGTGATGTATGTTTCGGTCGCACTTGGATTTTTCTTTATGTTCTTATGGACGGTGCTTCGCGGTGATTACAAAGATATTGAACGCCCGAAATTTCGTCTTTTCGAACGCGAAATGGAAATTGATGATGACGAAGCAGAAGCCGAAGCTGATCAACGTGCTTTTGCTGCAATATTAGCTAAACCTATCCACACAAATTAAACCCACAACGATGGAAGAGAAAAATCACTATATCGCTGAGGAAGATTCGCCTGAAGCTGATCGTTTTACGTATCAAGGAAATAATTTCCCGTGGTGGATGCTCATCCTCTGGGTATGCTTTATTGCTGGTTCCACGTGGTATTCTATCAAATTTATGCTTCCGAATCTAAGCGTATGGGTGGATAAGCCCCCAATACATCGTTTCGTACCATGAGTCTTGCCAAAGCATACGAATGTATCCATTGTGGTCTTCCTATCAACAGTGCCAGGGCTGATTCGATGTTCTGTTGTTATGGGTGTGAAGTCGTACACTCTGTTATTGGAGAAAAAGGCGATGAGGCGGATGCGCAACTAACAATGTATAAGTTTGCTGCAGGGTGCATCCTGGGAATCAATGTGATGATGTTTTCCATGCCGCTCTATGTAGAATCCTTTGGCGCATTTTTTCGTCAGGGGGACGGAGCGGATTCATATTTCGAGCTTTTGAAGTACCTCCTTCTTGCACTTTCTCTCCCTGTTTTTTTTCTCCTGGGCTCTCCATTCTTTGAATCCTCATTTAGAAGCATCAAAGGGGGATTTCGCGCCAATGCCGATATGCTTATCGCTATTGGTGTGACCGCAGCATTCTTGATCTCAATCTATAATACTCTTTTTACGAATGGTCCTGTATATTATGAAACTGCGGTAGGCATTCTCGTTATTGTCACAGGAGGAAGGTATCTTGAAGCAAGGGCACGATCCAAAGCTACCGCCGCGACCAACCTACTCGAATCACAGCTTCCTGAAATAGCATACGTCATCTTACCAGATGGCAGCTTTACTGGAACACTCGTAGAAATGCTCTGTGTCGGTCAGAAGATTCTCATCAAACCTGGTGAAGTGATCCCTGTTGATTGCACTGTCAAGAGCGGTAGCGCGAATGTGAGCGAGGCAATGCTTACAGGAGAGCCAAATCCTGTGTTAAAGGAAATAGGAAGTAATCTGCTTGCCGGTTCAATAAACTATGACGGACTTCTTACTCTTGAAGTTATACGAACGAAAAACGAAAGCTATGTGGCGAAGCTTGGCGAGATACTCGAAGATGCAAAGCGTGGAAAAGCGAAGATCCAAGAGACGGCTGATAAGGCTTCAGCGATCGCGGTGCCTCTCATCATGCTTATCGCGATTGGGGGATTTATCTTTTGGACAATCCATACTGATGTCAAGACGGGGCTTTTCGTTTTTTTAAGTGTAGTTCTTGTTGCATGTCCATGTGCATTGGGCATTGCAACACCCGCTGCACTGTGGGTTGCCGTGATGGAGTCGTCAAAACGGGGAATACTTTTTCGGTCACTCGGAGCCATAGAGAGACTCGCTGCAGTAAAGACGATATTCTTCGATAAAACAGGTACTCTCACTAAGGGACGACCAATCTTGAAAAATATTGTATGTAATCAAATTTTCGTAGATACACATTTCGGCGGTAATGAAGGAGAGATGCTTACACTTGTGCAAGCAGTTTCGAGTATATCACATCATCCCCTATCCCAAACATTAGCATCCTCGTTGCCTAAGAATGGCTTCCATGTAGAAGACATATTGAGATTCAAAGAATACCCATCAAAAGGAATGAGTGCCCATTTAGATGGTTTTGATATTCGCATCGGCAAGAGATCATTTGTATCAACAGGATGCACTTCACTTGAAAAAATTGATAGCAGTAAGACAGAGGTATGGTGCTCTCTTGCGGACATTGCAGGTGAAGTACATGAAGCGGCACGATTCATTTTTGATGACGAAGTAAATGTATCAGCATCCTCTGTTTTTGATAAACTTCACGCTATGGAGTATCAAACAATGATTCTTTCGGGAGATGCCGAATCAGTTGCTGCTGACCTTGCACGCGAACTCCATACAACATCAAGAGGTGGATTAAGTCCTGAAGAGAAGGTCGCATTCGTCTCGCATTCATCCGATAGTGCATTTGTTGGTGATGGAATGAATGATGTTGGAGCAATTGCCGCCGCAGGTGTTGGAGTTGCACTCAGCCATGGTTCAGAATTACTTCGTGCCGAAGCAGATGTGATCTTATTCGATCATAACCTTCGCCGAATTCCAGAGGCATTAGCACTTTCCGTCGAGACGATGAATGTCGTCAGACAGAATCTTTATTGGGCATTTGGGTATAATGCTATCGGGGTAATATGTGCGGCAATGGGATTGCTAAATCCTATCATCGCTGCTCTTGCGATGGCACTTTCGAGCTTTTTCGTTGTACAAAACTCGCTTCGCTTGCGTTCGAAGATCGAAAAGGAGGGGTTTGCTGATGCCTGAACTGTGGTTAGCCCTCTTAGCCGGACTATTTTCTAGCTTGCATTGCGTTGGGATGTGCGGTCCTGTTGTTATCGGATACAGCACGAATAAGCCGATTCAAATTAGTCTCGTTGGTGGTGGAGCTCAAACGACAGCCCGTATGCCGCTGCTATTGCCCCATGTCTTATATAATATTGGTAGGATAGTATCGTATTCAATGATCGGGATGATCGCCGGATCTCTTGGTGCTGGTGTGCTCATCTCCTCTGATGTTCAGAAATATGTAAGTACTGGTATGGGGGTGGGAATGGTATTGATAGGGTTGCAACAGTACGGAGTTCTCAATATTTTCAAAAGTAAAAAGAAGGCCCAACACTCCGAAAATTTTGCAACGAGG
>JBKJHR010000151.1:0-4670 GCA_046598695.1 Kapaibacterium sp. (SeqCode) | reverse complement strand
CAAACGGACGCTTCGAGCAAGGTACGCATCAGGTTGCTGTCTCTACAAAGGACATCACCAGCGGTTCTTACCTTTACATCTTGGATGTGAACAACGTCAGATTGGTTAGACAAATGGTTGTTACAAAATAACAACTCCGTTGTCAATATGAGGAAAAAGGCACGTCGAAAGATGTGCCTTTTCTTTTTTAGCATTTATTCTCGGTAGCGCAGGCTCTTAGCCTGCGTTGTAAGACCGAGAAAATGCAGAGGGAGAAAACGCAGGCTAAGAGCCTGCGCTACCGATGTGGGGGTAATTCTATGATAAACGAATTCCAAGTTTCACTTCCCTTTCCGGTTGTATCAAGACAACGGAGCCATTTTCTTCCGTCAAACCAAGCACTAAGACCTCCGACATGAAATCTGCGATCTGACGAGGCGGAAAGTTTACCAAAGCAAGAATATACTTTCCGATCAATTCCTCTTTCTGATAAAGAGATGTTATCTGTGCGCTTGAACGCTTCAAGCCGATCACTTCACCGAAATCTATGGTGAGTTTATATGCGGGTTTTCGTGCATTCGGAAAGTCTTCTATACTGAGAATTTTTCCAACACGTATATCCACTTTTGCAAAATCATCGATCGTAATTATCTCTCCCATACGCCGTTTTTGTAAATCAAGATGAAGAAAGAAGTATTTTCGTATTACAAAATTGATACGAATATACAGAAAAAACATAACGCATGGCGCGACAACGCATAGTAGCTCTTCTTTATAACAACGTTCCTTCGGTGGAGGAAGTCTTCGATACGGATAATCTCGAAGTGCATACGCTTGAGTTTACACCCGTCTTTGACATGGAGGAAACTCCTGCCGAAGAGGAGTACGCAAACATCGAGCAAGCCCTGATCGACGCTGGCTACAAAGTCATCAGCTATAACATCAAAGACAACTTCGAGCGGCTCTTCAAATTCCTGACACGCAGAAAATTCGATGTCATCTTTAATCTCGTTGAGTATTTTCATAACCGTCCGGAGAATGAGATGAATGTAGCATCGTTCTACGAGTTAATGAAGATTCCCTATACAGGCGCACCACCGCTTGCACTTTCGATCAGCCAGAATAAATCTCTCGCCAAGCAATTACTTCGCGCACATAAACTGCCGACATCGAAATCATTCACCGTTCATTCGATGGATGATTTCCCGAAAAAGCATACGCTTCGCTATCCAGTTATCATCAAGCCTTCATGCGAAGATGGCTCAGGCGGAATTGAGAATGCAAGTATTGTCTCTAACATGAAAGACCTTCGCACAAGAGTTGAATTCGTCCTCAATGATTTTAAGATGGACGCTCTCGTTGAAGAATATATTGAGGGCAGAGAGCTAAATGTTGCCGTACTCGGTAACGGAAGCAAACGACGAGCATTACCGATCTCCGAGATCAATTTCGATTCGATGCCGGATAATATGTATAAGATCGTCAGCTTCCAAGCCAAGTGGGATCCGCAACATCCTGCATATCATACGACGATACCACATTGCCCTGCCGTTCTGCCAAAGGCAACGACAGAACTCGCCCAGCGCATTGCAAGAGAAGCAGTGGAGATAATGGGTACGCGAGATTATGCTCGTGTTGATATGCGTTTAGATGCGAAGGGAAACCTGTATATTCTTGAAGTCAATCCGAACCCAAATCTTTCTGAAGGGACGGGCATTGCACGAAGCGCAGAAGCCGCAAAAATATCCTTTAGCAATCTTTTGAAAGAAATTACCGAATCTGCATTAGAACGAGCAAACCTCAACGAAGAATGAAGATCGAAGTTATTGGTGGAGGTCCTGCCGGACTGTATTTCGGCATCTTGATGAAGAAGCGATTCCCTTCATCAGATATTAGTATTACCGAACGCAATGGACGAAATGATACCTTCGGTTGGGGCGTCGTCTTCAGTGGAAAGACGATGGATGGTCTCAAAGAATTTGACGAGCCTTCCTATGATCGCATCTTGCAGAGCTTTGTCACGTGGGATAACGTTGACGTCGTTCATAATGACGAGAAGATATCTATCTATGGTAATCCTTTCTCCGGCATCTCGCGTCTTGTGATGCTCAACATCTTGCAAGATCGCGCTGAAGAATTGGGTATCAATCTTGTCTTCCACAAAGAGATCAACGATCTTGATTCGTGCAAAGATGCAGACATTATCATCGTTGCCGATGGAGTAAGAAGCATCATCCGCCAAAAATATGCAGAGCATTTCAAACCTGATCTCAGTTCACGAACAAATAAATATATTTGGTTTGGCACGAATCAACTCTTTAACGGACTCACACTAACATTCAGACAAAACGAGCACGGAATCTTCGCTGCTCACTCGTACAAATTTAATTCTACGACAAGTACATTCGTTGTGGAATGCGATGAAGCCACATGGCGGAACGCAGGGCTTGATGCAATGGATGAGACAGCATCGCGCCTCTACATTGAAAATGTATTCCAGAATGATCTCGGTGGCTTCCCATTACTTTCTAATCGTTCTATGTGGTTGAACTTCTTATTGGTAAAAAATGAACATTGGGTACATGAGAATGCCGTTTTGATGGGTGATGCTTGCCATACAGCGCATTTTTCTATCGGAAGCGGTACAAAGCTTGCCTTAGAAGATTCGATCGCTCTCTACAAAGAATTTGAGAAAGGGGCTGATGTAAAGACAGCATTAGCGAACTACGAAAAAAATCGCAAGCCAAGTGTTGAAGAGTATCAAGAAGCGGCACAAAAGAGCCTCTTGCTATTCGAGAACTTGAAGGATTTGATCGATCTCCCGCCGATGGAATTAGCGTATCGTATGATGACAAGGAGCGCGAGGGTTACCCACGATAAGATAAAAAAACGCGACCCGGAGTTTATTGCGAAGTACGAAGCGTGGAAAGAAAATGCGGAGGGAAGGTAGTGACCCCTACGGGATTCGAACCCGTGCAACCACCGTGAAAGGGTGGTGACCTAACCACTAGTCGAAGGGGCCAAAAATGCCTCAATGTGAGTTTCCCCAAATTGAGGGCATAATAACAGTAAAGCGACGAATCCGTTCCTTTTTTAGGCTACAGACGTATGGAATCCAAAAACATCTGTATCGCTTGGGCACGGTGGCTAATAACATTCTTTTCTTCGGCTGATAATTCAGCAAATGTTCTTCCTCCAGACCCAAGTGGCATGAAAACAGGGTCATAGCCGAAGCCGTTCGCTCCTCGACCTTCAATGGAAATCTCGCCCTCAACTTTTCCAGTATAAAGCCGTTCAATTCCTTCCTCATCAATATAGCATAATGTCGTCTTGAAAACGGCTTTCCTATTTGGTTTGCCTTGAAGTTCATGAATGAGCTTCTTGCAATTATCGTCGTACGTTGCATTCTCACCGGCATATCGGGCGGTGTATACTCC
Source organism: Kapaibacterium sp. (SeqCode) (assembly GCA_046598695.1). Classification (GTDB taxonomy): domain Bacteria; phylum Bacteroidota; class Ignavibacteria; order Palsa-1295; family Palsa-1295; genus JBKJHR01. Next base: position 1,254 of record JBKJHR010000151.1, on the reverse strand, counting down.
TGGTGCTCCGTCAAGAGCTTCGACCTCAAGTCCCGTATCATCGGCAAGAGTTGGCAGACCAAGCGCCTCATGTACTGCTCGTGCTTTTATAATCGAATTCTCTTCAAGTGTCGCGCCTGTTTCCTCTATCTCCGGAAAATCATCTGGGAGAAGCTCTACATCGAACATACCTGAAAGCATCTTTGCAAGTTCATCGCGCTTATGCTTGTTATGTGTGGCAAGAATTAATTTCATAATACGATCTTTACCACATCCGATAATTTCTCAACGCCCACAACTTTCCCTTTCACCGACCCGACAGACTTCAAATTTGCTCTGGGCATAACGACTTGCTCGAAACCTAATTTCAATGCCTCCGCGACGCGAAGCTCAGGCTGAGGCACAGCGCGGACTTCCCCACCAAGCCCTATCTCACCGATCAAACACGTCTTTGAATCGAGCGGCACATCTTTCATGCTCGAAAGCACAGCCATTGCGATCGCAAGATCAACAGCAGGCTCGTCAACGGTAAGCCCGCCCGCGATATTGATAAAAACATCTTGCTGCGAAAGCCTCACGCCAATGCGCTTTTCAAGGACTGCAAGAAGCATCGCTACTCGGCGATAATCATAGCCTGTCGTTGTGCGCTGAGGGGTGTTATAATGCGTAGGAGAGACGAGAGCCTGCACTTCGAGCAAAACAGGACGCGAACCCTCAAGCACAGAGCAAACAGCAGAGCCGCTCGTTCCATATTGCCGCTCCGATAGAAAGACCTCCGATGGATTCGGCACTTCGATCAACCCTTCCGAACTCATCGAGAATACACCTATCTCATTCGTAGAGCCGTAGCGATTCTTCGCGGCACGAAGAATGCGATAGGCATGGGTACGCTCACCCTCGAATTGAAGAACTGCATCAACGATATGCTCTAAGACCTTCGGACCTGCGATCGTCCCTTCTTTCGTCACGTGCCCGACGATGAAGACAGGAACACCACTCGATTTCGCATATTGAAGCAGCAATGCCGCGCATTCCCTCACCTGCCCTACACTTCCGGCAGCTGATTCCAACAGTGGACGATACATCGTCTGTATCGAATCTATAATGAGCAGATCAGGAGCAGTAAGCTGTGCCTGCTCAATAACGGCTTCGATATTTGTCTCCGCAAAAAAGGAAAGGTCTTCGTTCTTCAGCGAAAGCCGTTCGGCGCGGGATTTGAGTTGGCGTGGACTTTCCTCGCCCGATACATATAGCGTCGAGGCAGTGAATAATCCT
>JBKJHR010000112.1:0-10601 GCA_046598695.1 Kapaibacterium sp. (SeqCode) | reverse complement strand
GATGTGGGGGAGATTTAGAGGGGGCTTCGTTCGGGTTATAAACCCGAACTACTAAATAGCACAAATGGAGTGTGGGGAAAGGTGTTGAAATTCATGCAGATTTTTTTATTTTCTTCTTGCATTTTGAGAAAAAATTATGTATATTGTACTATGCCTTAATGTACAGAATAGGAGGACGTATGGAGATCACGCGGAAAATAGAAGATTCGTTATTGCAGAGTCATACTGCACTCTCACAAGAGGACGAACGCAATCATTCATTCATCACACCAAAACCTGATGGCGCGATGCATCTATCAGGATTGCAATCGAAGCCACTGATGCCGATCAACGATGCGGAGCTTCGCAGCCGCGTCCAATGGAAACACGCCACGTCACCGCACTTTGCATTGAGCTATGATACCGCATCCTTCGAGTCAAAAGAAGTGGATGTCCTTCTGTATCAACTCGAATCAATGTATCATAACACTTTTCATCAAATTCATGAGACATTCCCAGATCGTCTTGTTGTCTATGCGGTCGGTTTACGTTCGCCGTCGTTATTAGGCAGAACCTCTCGAACACATTTCAATGTATCAGAGCGATCCTTATATGTTGTTCGCTCTGCTGGTGAACCGATAGAATCGGAACTGCTTATCGCGATCACCCATGCAATGCGCTTCGGGAGATACTTATCGCATTACGGCATCACACGGGGTTGGGCAATGCTCGAAGATGGCTTCGCCGTCTTTCTTTCCGAACGCCTACGCGGCGAGAAACATACCTTCCCTTTTTATGGAGCTGATTCCGATCTAGTAGCGCATTACTTAAAGGAAACACAAGTTGTACGATTGCTCTCACATGTATGGTCAGCTCGGGGATTTGCCACATCTCTCGAACGCTATGCGATCGCCGGAGCATTCTTACTGTATCTCGGTGATGTGATGGGTGATGAAAAAATCGTAGCATTCAGCCGCCACGATGAAGCCGTTACTTCTGATACATTCTATATGTATTTCGGCGCATCGCTTGATGAGTTGGAAAAGCGATGGACAGAACATTTACCTCGAACGCTCAATGCCTATACCGAAGATGAGCGCAATGAAATGGTATTGCAATGGCTACGCTGCAGCCACGGGAAGTTCTAATTATTTTCTATAACGTTCATTTCGCATAGCGTTCAATGATACGCTCGACGACACCAGTTGTCGAGCGACCTTCGACAAAATCAAGCGTCAATACTTTTCCTCCATTTGCCTCAACAACATCTTTCCCGACGACCTTCGATACATCCCAATCCGATCCCTTCACCAGTACATCCGGCAGAACGAATGTAATAAGATCAAGAGGCGTATCAGCATCAAAGATCACCACGGCATCAGCACATTTCAATGAAGCAAGAATATGAGCACGGTCAAGCTCGGTTTGCAGCGGACGGTTCTCGCCCTTCAATCTCCGCACCGAAGCATCAGCATTGACGCCGATGATAAGTGCATCGCCCAAATTCCGCGCTTCGAGCAGATACGACACATGACCACGATGGAGAATATCGAAGACACCATTGGTGAAGACAAGCGACTTCGCACCACGTATCGTTTCGCGCCAGGCCGCAAGATCGTTGCGAGAAGCTTCGTCGCGAAACGTAAAGACTGGAGCTATGGTAATTTTGTCAGGCATAAAGTTTATGATAAAATAACAACGTAATCGGGGAAAGAAGAGGTCAGGAAATTGTAATTGGTAGATTTATTATTATCAGGTATCGGAAGTGAACGAAAGGCGCGCCGAATTCGTAATCTCTTCGGCATGGCAAAAAACACGACATCATTATTCGGCTTGACACAGGAGGAAATCAAGGCGGAGTTAAAAAAAACTCTCCCCGATATTCCCGCATACCGCGCCGCACAAATATATAAGCGGCTCTACGGGTCTCGTGTTGCATCATTCGATGAAATGACGGAATTGCCTGCCGCGCTTCGATCACAACTTGCTGAGACCTATCCGCAAACCTCGCTTCTCTTAGAAACAGAATCAAAAAGCGAGGACGGTACCTGTAAATTCCTTTTCAAACTTGACGACGGCAAAGAGATCGAATCCGTCCTCATCCCAAGTGAGATGCGAGATGATAGAGGTGAATCACGACGCAGAACATTGTGCCTCTCGACGCAAGTCGGCTGCCCCCTTGATTGCAAGTTCTGCGCGACGGCAACGATGAAGTTGAAACGCGACCTAACAACAGCAGAGATCATCCAACAGTATTTCGAGGTCGAGCGCATATCTGGCGAGAAGATCACGAACGTCGTCTATATGGGCATGGGCGAACCGATGCTCAACTACGATAATGTTATTCGTTCTTTGCGAATCCTTACTGACCCTGATCTTGAAATACTCGGTGCAAAACGTATCACCGTCTCGACGAGTGGATTGCCGGATGAAATTCGGAAATTTGCCGATGAAGATCTCGGCGTCAAACTTGCACTGAGCCTTCATGCAACGACCGATGAACTTCGCTCGAAGCTGATGCCGATCAATCGCCGCTATCCGCTTGGGGAGATATTACAAGCAATGGAATACTATTATCAGAAGACGCATATCCCCGTCACCTACGAATACATTCTATTTGAAAATCTCAACGACAGCGAAGCTGATGCAAAGCGCATCGCACGCTTTGCGCGGAGAATGCCAAGCAAGGTCAACGTTATTCCATTTCACAAAATTGATTTTACACATCCTACAGGCATCTCAGCGGAGCTCCATCCAACGACGAAGGATAAATTTAATGACTTCATTGCACTGTTGAAGAATGAAGGCGCGCACGTCATGATCAGATCAAGCTCCGGCGAGGACATCGAAGCCGCCTGCGGACAGCTTGCCATCATGCAGCACAAACCAATCGCTATCGAAGTTTGACGAACGAGAGACCATCCGATATGATCGTTCTTTATGAACCCGAGGAGCTTATCATCTCGGTTCGCGGAGAAATTCTACTCAATGAATTAGAGAATATTCTCGCAGAGTATCATCAATGGATACCAACGCTCGTCGCATCAGAACATACTGAAGAAATTCTCTCAAATGCTATCGAGGAAGACCATTACCATCCAAGAGCACAGAGCTGCGGAATGCTTCGCACCACGATACTCGGTGGTACATTTACATCACATGCTGGAGAGATGTTTAAGAGCGGTTCGAGAGTTGTGAAATCTGTTGCCGGATATGATATTCATCGAGCTTTTTGCGGATCAAAAGGAAAATTTGGAAAGATAGATACGGTTACATTAAAAGTCCAAGCACGTCCTGAAGCGTTCTATCATTTCTTTGCACCATTATCTTCTAAGAATGAACTGCTTAACTTTTTCCCAACGATCACAGAAGAATATAACGACAAACTCTTTATCGAATTGGCAGGGTATAAGGAAGATATTGAGCATGACAAAAATGAGCTACAGAACTTGCGACATGCAATTGAAGAAGTGGAAGAATCTAACGTAGCTAAAATCATTAAGCATATTATTTTACGTAAGTCGACACCAACGCCAAGCACCGATTCTGATACTCTCTTAGATTCGCTTCGATCTGCGTTCACCAAAACTGTATCAACAACATGAACGAAACGTTGCTTGATACGAAGCGCCTCGAAGCCTGCATCCATTGTGGGTTATGCCTGGAAGCATGCCCAACATATTTGGAAACAGGCGAGGAGATGTCCAGCCCTCGCGGCAGACTCTACATGATGAAAGCTCTTGAAGAAGGGCGAATTGATAAAGATGATCCTGCTCTCAAAGAACATGAACTAAGCTGTCTCGTCTGTAGATCATGTGAAACGGCTTGTCCGTCAGGCGTTGAGTTTAGCTATTTGATGGAACAGACGCGAGAGATACTTACTCATGAACATCCCAATCAATTTCGGAAATTTATTTATACACGCCTGCTTAGCAACCGATCACTCACACGAGCGATGCAAGTCGGACTCGCCATTGCTACGAAACTTCGAGTAACCTCCTTCCTCGCAAAGTTTTTCTATAACAATACTCGGTTCAGACGATTTGGTGCATCGATACAGCTTCTACCGAATGATGTGCCATTCCCACATGCACGTCAAAACATCTATGAAGCCATTGGCAAGAAGCGAGGGTCGATTGCACTTCTGCTTGGATGCATTGGCGACGTATTCACTCAGAATGTGAACGATGCAACGATTCATATTCTCCAAAGGCTTGGGTATGATGTTCACACGATCCCTGAGATCACTTGCTGTGGAGCACTCGCCGCTCATGCAGGATATGGCGAGCATACGAAAAAGCTGGCGAAGTATAATATTGAGATGTTCCGTCATGCGAAGATCGAGCATTTAATAACAAACATCGCAGGGTGCGGAGCAATGCTCAAAGATTATTCGTCATTGCTTGGTACTGACAAGGCAAAAACATTTTCTATCAACGTTTTTGATATTTGCGAATTCCTCGCGGCGTATCATAAAGAGGATCTCAGAAAGATACTAATAGGCTATGAACTTTCGACCCGTATAGGCTATCAATCACCATGCCACCTTGTGCATGGACAAAAAGTAATTACTGCACCGCTTGATCTTCTTCGGCTTATTCCGAATACCGAGGTATTCCCTTTTAATGAAAATGAGATATGCTGCGGAAGTGCTGGAAGCTATAATATTGAGCATCCTGAGATGGCATCGCAACTACGGCAACGAAAGACGGATATTATCCATGAAGCGCAACCTGATATTGTTGCCACTGCAAATGCAGGGTGCATGATGCAACTTGCATCAGGATTGAAAGGTAAAATACCCGTTCGGCATGTAATAGAAATTCTTGCAGAGCACTTTCCTATAAGATAGCTTATACAGTAGAACAGCAGAAATATTTAGGAGTCAAGAAGGCTATAAGAAAAAGTATGATTGAAATTATCACGCCGCACATAAAGATATTTGTACTTATACGAAAATATTGACTATTCCTTTCAGGAGTTTTCACTTGATCTTGTTGTAACCGAAGAGATAAGATAGAATATAGCATTGAGAGTACGCAAACAAACACAAGGAAGAATCCGGGTATTGCAAATTCATGCCGTGCAACCGAGAGAGGAATCACGAACCCAATAGTCGAAGAAATGAGAAGTGAATTTGCAAGCAACATTGTCTGTGCACTACGATCATTTTGACTCGAAGAAGCCAAATTGTTCACATTTTGCTTCCACTTGTCTAATGCTATGATACCTTGATCTTGTGCCGGATCGTCTATTTGCGATAATGGCTTTTCTTCTTCCGTTCTTTCTTTTGTAATTATAGCTTCTCGCTTTCGTATTATTTTGTCGGCGATGCGAATATTCTCTGATTGTTGCTCACCAAATTCCAATTGAGCGAATTTCGTATGAAATGTATGTCGGCTCAGAAAATCGAGGTCTTGTGCATTCCACTCTTCGTTTGTATATATTTGCCCAAGGGCTTTTTCCCATTCTATGCGAAGAAGGACAGACGTCTCAAAGAATGATCTTTTTCCTATAGAACTTAGATCGGCATCGCAGATGATCTCTTCTAAGAGGTTCTGCGGTTTCTGCGGCATTCGTGTTGCTTCGATGCAACCGAGAATAATATCTATCTTTTGTTCTGGGTAATTATTTTCGCGAAGAAATTCAGTGGCAATTCGCTTACTCAGATCCTCATGCCCTTTGTAGGCTTCGGTATATCCCGCATCATGAAACCACCCTGCAAGCGTTACAACCTCAACGGCATCCTCGCCGAGTTTCATGCCTTTGGCGATCTTCCGCGCCATCTCGGCAACACCAACGGTATGCGCATAATTATGATAGATGCGGTCATTCGGCAGCTTCTCTTTGAAAAGCGTAAAGACATGATCCGCAGCACGTTGGATAATATCGATATGTTCTGACATCAGCGACGATAAGTTACTCCTGCAAATCTACAACGGAAATTACCCAACGCTCGTATATTTGCTTCTTGATAGGCTTTACACAAACTTAGACCATAACCATGAACACGTATCGCAAGGGGTTTATCGGAGCAATTCTTGATGAATATGAACGTGCATTGAATGACCTACTCATCCTTCTCGAAAGCATTTCGGAAGACGAGTACCTACGAATAAGTGATACCGAAACCACTGACCCTGACTGCAGATCTGTGCAGACGGTCATTAGCCACGTTATCCGATCAGGCTATGGATACCCAAGCTATATCCGACCATTCTTTTCGATGGAGATATTCAGACCGGAAACCGAAGGCATTGTCAAAGATGATGCTATTCGCTATTTGAAAGAAATGTTCGAATACAATCTCGCAACATTCGAGGGGAAACATGAAATGACAGAGTCAGAAGCATCAGCCATTACATTTAAGACCCGATGGGGAGCCGATTACGACCTTGAAGGTATTATGGAGCACGCCATCGTCCATATCCTCCGCCATCGCAGACAGATCGCAAAGTTTATGGGAAGATAATTACCAGAAGTAATGACTACTTTTCTTTTCTAAACTGCATTGCCCGATATTCTGCGAATAGGGGTTTGCATTTATTGCGCTGATATTTTCCTGTCGATGTGACGGGAATGTCATTGCCAAAGATCACTACTTTGGGTATCTTACCGAAAGGAAGATGTTGGATGCAATAATCTTTCACATCTTGCTCCGTGATGTCTGCTCCATCTTGTTTTTGTACGTACGCACCGACCTCTTCGCCATAAAAATCATTCTCGAAACCAACAGCGATACCAACCTTCACCCCCGGACATCTGCTTATCACCTCATCTATTTCAAGCGGCGAGAGATTCACCCCCCCGCGAATGATAAGCTCTTTTAAGCGACCAGTGATAAAGAAGAATTTTCTTCCTTGTGCATCTATTTCATAGAATCCCTCATCCCCTGAACGAAACCAACCATAGGGAAACGTCTTCTCGTTGGCGTCATCATTATTATCATAATATTTCATAACATTGAAGCCGCGAATCGCGATCTCACCTCGCTCTGAATGCGGCAACTCGTTTCCGTTCTCATCAGCGATCATCATTTGGTTCTGCGGGATTGCAACACCAATAGAAGGAAAGCCATAATTGCGCATCCATTTCTTATGCTCATCATCAGGAAGATCTATCGGCAAATAGCAGGAATAGCAGGTCGTCTCGCTGAGTCCATATCCATGCACGATACGAATGCCGAAGCGGTCTTCAAATTGCTCACCAAGTTCAACAGTCAGAGGTCCCGCACCGCAGATGATATGTCGAAGAGATTTCGGGACTGAAATGTGTGAATGAGCTTTATAGTATTCAAGAAGAAAGGCGAGTAATGTCGGTACAACACTTACGATATGAACCGTCTCTTTTTCAATTCTCTCAAAAAAATGTTCTGATTGAAATTTCTGATTCAGCACCACACTCCCCCCTGCATACATAGGAGTTGCAAGTGTGACGATCGTGCCATTGACGTGATGGATCGGTAAGACGCACATCATCCGAGTGCCGTTGGTAATACCATGCCACTCACTAATGCCTTTCGCATCAGCCATGATGTTGTATTGTGTCAGAACCACTCCCTTGGGATTCCCTGTCGTGCCGCTTGTATAAACGATCAGTGCTTCATCATCTTTGGTGACTGCTTCATCTGATTGAAAGATCGAACCAGCCTTAGAAAGCTCTTCATCAAACCATACAGCGTTACTTAGTATGGCTGAATCAATTGGCGATTGCTCACCACAGATCATTGTCGTTGTTACTGATGGTATCTCAGTAATCAGCGGCACCATCCGATCAGCATATTCTTTTCTGAGGAAGACTAACTTTGCGCCGCTCTTTTCCAGAATGTAAGATAGACGACTATCATCTTCCGATAAACTCACCGGCACAACGCAAACACCCATGAGCCATGCGGCAAAGTAATGTATAACGGTATCTGCATGATTATGGGAGATGGTTGCGATGCGGTCACCGCGTTTGAGTCCATAGGCACTCATCATATTGGCACACATACCGCAGAGCATGAAGAAATCTTTGTAGTTATCTTCACGACGATTGCCTTCGAGATCGTAGTAGATCAGGAATGGCTTGGTATCATAATCTCTCGCACGCTTGAACATCAACTCACCGATATTTTCGTAGCCAACATTCCCCACCGCATCATGTGGATCGGAGATGGTACGGGCATGAGCGATCTTCTCTAGAATTCCTTTAGTGAGCACAAACTTATTTTATATAATTATATTTCGCCGTATCACCCATATACACGAACATCACAGTGACGGGCTTGAATTGCGAACGTCCAAAGATAATAGCATCTTGCATCGGATATTGCCAGGTCGAACCATCAGGGGTTTCTTTTGTCAATGCTCCATTAATGTTGACAAGTTGCGGAGCCTTAAACGAAAGCGTAACAAGCTTATCATTAAATGACCGGCTATAAAGATCGGCATCTTCTATATCTTCATTACTAATACGAAAGACATCCTGATATTTTGCCGCAACAGGACCAAACTCCAACACAGGCAGAGTATCTGCTTTTTTGCTGTAGTTTATGTCAACTGGAAATGCAGGGAGATTAATAGAAGGTGTAGCAACAACTCCACTCCAAAAAAGTCTATTAACATTATGGAGAAATTTGGGTTCGCCAACGGTTAGCTGTGCCGTTATCACTGTTACGGTATCCTTCGTCGAAACATTCGTTACCATTTCCTCGACGGTTCGGAGCGTGTCAAAGACCTTCATCCTGTTCTTGAATCCTTCGATGAGCTGCGCTTTATAGGTCTCCACATCTTTTGCATCGGGCTTATTGCGCTCGAAGGCTTTAGCAAAGAATGTTGGGTCAAGGCGAATTTCCGTCTTATAGAGTATCTTCAGATCGTTACCAATAACGATACGCTCCGCGATCTCCAAACAGCCGCAGAGGGCGACCGAGAGCAGACATAGTGCAGAGGTAAATGCGCGAAACTGTATTCTCATATATGCAAATCTACGGAAAGAATTGCGGGTATCGTTCTGACAAAAGAGAATTGCCTGGCTTGTGAGGGAAAAAACATCGGACTTTTCCCACCGAGCCAATCGTTATCTCTTAACATATTTATAGATAGAAATTAATGCGTACTTTTTCCGAATATCTTACGAATCTCAACGAAGAGTATCTTCGTCTCCACACCACCAAAGAAGACTTGTGGTGGATAAATAAAATGGGACTTTCTGCCAACCGCGATATTGCCCAACAACAAGCAAGCGATGCCGAGATCACGGTTACGCATTTCATACAGGATGCCGCAAAGCTCCGCGAGCTTCGTGAGTACAAAAAACAGGAAGCTACCCTCACTGATGATGAACGCACTGCCTTGAACGGTTGGATCATGTTCTTCGAGGCGAACGTGATCGAAGATGAGGTTGCACGTACCCTTGCCGAGGAGATCATTGATCTCGAAGGGAAGTTGCAAATGGCACGGGGCGGAATGGGGCTTGGATATATAGACCCTACTACCAAAGTAAAGCATATTGCCTCAACAAATGAGCTATCAAATATGCTCATCTCCGAGAAAGAGGAAGCTCTCCGCAAAGCCGCATGGGAAGGACTCAACAGCATCGGACCTTTCGTACTAACGCATGGCTATATCGAGATCGTCAAGAAGCGCAATCAGCTCGGACGTATGTGCGGCTATGAGGATTATTATGATTACAAGGTTCAGCGCACTGAAGGATTCACAAAGAAAAAGCTGTTTGAATTACTCGATGATCTGGAAGTTCGTACGCGCGATGCTAATGAGAAAGCCGTTAACAACTTTGTCAATGAAAAAGGCGAAGATGCTCGCCAACCATGGAATTTCAAATACTTCCGTCAGGGCAAGACTGCCGAAGAGCAAGACCCCTATCATCCATTCTATCAGGCACTTGATCGTTGGGTACGTTCTTTCGGCGCAATGAACATCAAGTATCGCGGTGCGACACTCACACTTGATCTGATCGACCGTCAAGGCAAATACGAGAATGGTTTTATGCACGGACCTATGCCGTCGTTCTATCGCAATGGTGAATGGAATCCCGCACGTATCAACTTCACTGCTAATGCAATCCCGAACCGCACAGGTTCAGGCTACGATGCGCTCAACACACTCTTCCATGAAGGTGGACACGCTGCACACTTCTCCAACGTGCTAATGAATGCGCCATGCTTTGCGCAAGAATTCGCGCCGACATCTGTTGCCTATGCAGAAACGCAGTCTATGTTTTTAGACTCGATCATCAGCGATGCCGATTGGCTTATTCGTTATGCAAAGAATGAAAAAGGCGAAACCTTCCCAATGGAATTGATCGAAAAGATCATTAGAGAAGAACAACCTTTCGTGGCAATGACCATTCGTGCAATGCTTGGTGTATGCTATGCTGAGAAGGCGATCTACGAAATGTCGGATGCAGAGCTTACGCCGGAGAACATCATGACCGTCATTGCAGAGATCGAGAAGAGAATGTATGCTCTTCCAGCATCAACGCGCCCTATCCTCGCTGTGCCGCATTTACTTGCTGGCGAATCAAGCGCCTATTATCACGGGTATGTTCTTGCAGAAATGGCTGTGCAACAAACACGTCAGTATTTCCTTGCGAAGTATGGATACATCTGCGATAACCCC
>JBKJHR010000021.1:0-2727 GCA_046598695.1 Kapaibacterium sp. (SeqCode) | reverse complement strand
AATTTATCTATTTTCAATTTTAATTAATGGCTCTGTTTTTTAAGCGCACTCTACTCTTTCTTTTACCGCTTGTCGTGCTGGTAGGAGTGATCGTGCTTGCAGATCCATATAATTATTACCGCGCCGAGAGCTTCGTACCCAGTTCAGTAAAGCTCGGCACTTCTTATCGCTTCCACTATCCACTATGGAAGTGCAATGACTTTCGGAATCATCCCGAACCGAATATCGTCATTGGCGATTCACGTACCGATATTCTTGGCACATCAAAAATTGATTCTATCACGGGAGAAAAATGGTTTAATTTTGCCTATGGCGGCGCATCAATGCCGGAGATCATTCAGACATTTTGGTATGCAACACAACAAACCACGTTGAAGAAAGTCTATCTCGGCATGAACTTCAATCTTTTCAATGCCTATAAAACAATGGATCGGGTAACGGAGGCAAAAAGGATCATGGACGAACCCATGCTCTACCCTTTCAATAAAACGGTCGTGAAGGCATTCTTGTATAATGTTTATTATGCAGTGACGGGTGGCGAGCCGAAAGTTGAAGTCCCGGATATGACACCCGATGAGTTTTGGACATTTCAGCTCACCAAATCTGCTGAAAATTATTATGGTACATTCAAGCTAAGTCAGGACTTTATTAATGGTTTACGCGACATTGCATCGCATTGCAAAAAGTATGATATAGAACTTCGGTTCTTCATCCCTCCCACGCACACCGATCTACAAAAGCGCATTGATGATTTTGGTCTTCGCAAATATGAGACATGGTGGAAAAAAGATCTAGCAACGATTGCTCCTATCGTTGATATGGACACGGTCAATGATTTTACTTCTAACAGAGCGAATTTCAAAGACCCCTACCACCTCAAGGACGCAACACCTGTTTATGAGCAGGTTTGGGGGAAAAAGCCATAAAAATCACAATAGACAGGTTCTTTATTTCATTGTTTTTCAACAACTTACATAATTCGACTTGTTGAATTGTGTACAACCTGCAACTAATTTTTGTATATTTGTACTATAATAGAGTATGAATAACCTTATCACATCAGCCGATAGCGCAGGAATCGTTGAGTCCAACGGTGGCGCGATCTCACTTGCGAAGCTCTTGCAGAGCATCCGCACTGAGACTCGTGCACGTATCATTGGTGTGAGTTCTCCAAGTGTGCTTGGTGTAATTACGACGGTTATTGCTGGTGGGCTCGCTGAAGTTCAACATGCTGTTGAGCATATTAAGGGCATGTCCGGTGTTGCAGATTCCATATTCTTTGCAAAGCCCGACCTAGAAGCAATGCAGCTCGTTCTTCGCTCGCTCAATCTTGTATCCGAAATTACCACAGTAGAGAAAAAAATCATTGCGAAAAAGGCATCAAATGTTCGCGCAATCGAAGACCTTGATGTTACCGAGTTCGATACATGGAATGTACATGAGCTTCGTCGCTATGCACGCTCTGTTGAGAATTTTCCTCTTCATGGCAGAGAGATCTCTAAGGCAAATCGCAATGATCTTCTGCGCCTCTTACAACCTATCATTCTACCGACGACTACATCGCCACGTGCTTACCCTGCACAAGAGATGATGCCAAGTTAGGCATCCACCCACTAATTCCTTCTTCCGCTCACACTTCTTCGTAATTTCGTCCGATAAACTTTGTTATCTCACATGATGATATTTTACACTTTTTCATAAATGGGTCTTGCTCGAAAGATCGGCATTGCTTGTGCGGCGCTTTTCATTGCGCTGATTCTCTTCACCTACGTCCACTTGGCAGGGACATTTGAGGTTGATCTTGATATTCCGCTCGAAGTGACTTCGCCACAGGGTTATGCCCTTGCCACAGATATTCCGCAAAAGATACACACAAAGCTTCGTGGACCCGGGTGGCGGTTGATTCTTCTTAATTTTACAGGAAAGACGAAGTTTACAATTGATCTCTCGACCCGCGATCCGCAGACACTTCAAGCAAAAGTATTTCTTACAGCCAACGATTTTCAGAATTCGTCTGCACTCCCAAGTGATGTGACATTGCTCAAGATCGAACCAGACTCGCTCGGTGTTGCCCTTTCACAAGAAATAACAAAGCGAGTGCCTGTTGATATTCGGCTCGACATCCAACCATCGCAAGGCTATACCATCGTTGGTGAACCGCTTATCTCGCCGACATATATTACGCTCAAAGGTTCAAATCACATTCTCGATTCATTGCGTTTCTTCCCGACAAAGATATTACACGTCAAAAATGTGCGTGAGAGTTTTACAAAAGTGATAGAGCTTTCTGATACCTTGCATGAAGCGATCACTTCGCGTTCGGCGAATACGGTCACTGTCCGCATTGAGGTACAAGCAGTTGCCGAGAAAGAATTCAAGGATGTACCCATTAGTATTGAGGCACTTCCTCCTGATCGCGAAATGTTGCTCATTCCAGGTTCGCTTACGGTGATTCTTCGTGGGGGTGTGAATGAGCTTGCAAAGCTCGACCCCTCGAAAGTAAAGGCGAGTATTCTTTATGACGGCTCGAAGCTTGATAGCGCCGAGACGGTCAAACCCGATTGGCAATTACCAAAAGGAATAGAGTTTTTAAGCTCAGAGCCAAATGAAGTGAAGTTCGTAATCAGAAAGAAAGACAAATAGTCGTATATATGGATATTAAGCAAAAGATACAACAACTTGCCGATAAGTATTTTGATGATGTCGTCAAACTCAGACGTACCATTC
>JBKJHR010000246.1:0-3767 GCA_046598695.1 Kapaibacterium sp. (SeqCode) | reverse complement strand
TCAGGCATTTTGATCTTTACTGTCAGAGGTTTTGGGTTCTGTGTTGCACTGGTGTATTCGATCTCAAGCCCCGTTTCATGGCTTGTCACTTTGATAAAGTTTGGAAGCCGATAATGTTCGCTTGAAAATCTTCCTTCATAATTTATCGTAAAATCCGGTGTAAAAGTACTCATTACGTTCAGTCCAACAACCTTATTCCATCGTTGATAGCGTATAAGCGAAAGAGGGGTTATTGCCGATGCCAGTTCCGGGAGTTTCCCCCGAAGCAGAAATGTCTCCGTAACGTTTTCCCCATTCCGTGCAATATAGAGAAGATGCTCTGTCGGAGAAAGGGATTGTATCATTGCCGTATCACCTGCTTTTAAGATGAACTCATTCGGTGCCATACCATAGAGCACATTGTTAAGCGATTCGATCGTTAGCCCCTTCATTCCTGTCAAGTGTTCAAGTGTCTTCGGGTCAGGTTTACCTCGATATTTTTCTCCTTCAAGGACATTATAAAAAGCATACTCTTGGGGGCAGCCTAAAAACTTTGCGGCAGTAATTCCAAACGGACCGCTAATAACCATACTCAACGAATCAACATTCTTCCCACCAAGCAAACGTTTGCTCTTCAGATCAAACGCGCCGCTTTGGGAAGAATTACCTTCTTTTAAGGTGATCGTACCCTCAGCAAGCAAGCCTTCAGCGTTAATACGCTCGGAAGACAATTGACGCAAGATAGTACCCACCAGATCAAAGTTGTCGGTTTTGATAACAATAGGCACGGTATTCACGGCCTGCTCCTTCGTGACTTGACGAGAAGTGCATCCAACGAATGCGAGAAAAACGAATAGTAGTGATCGCTTCATAGAAAACTATACGATCCTCTGCCCCGTGGTTTCATGGTGAAAGGATGTAGGCAATGAATTCGCTTTCATATTACTTCTTCTTGCCGGAAAGGATCCTAATGAGTTCTTCATTTGTCCCCATCTTTGCAATGTCCAACGCCGTCTTTCCATCTTTGTTCTTGAGTGAGGCGTCAGCCTTTCTTTTTAGAAGAAGAGCACAAACGGTTGGATGATTCTCAGTAGCGGCATACATGAGCGCCGTCTTGCCGTCATTATTTTGTGCATTGATAGAAGCACCGTTATCAAGCAACATTTCCACTGTCTCGTCCTTGCCTTCCCATGCAGCGTGCATGAGTGAGGTGCGGTTTGCAGTGTCCCGATGATCTACGGGTATTCCATTTGCAAGGAGCATCTTGCACACATCTGACCGTCCTTCGATCGAAGCATGTTCTAATGCCGTATACCCTTTGCCATCCACAACATTTACCTTAGCACCTGTCGTAATGAGCCAACTCACAACATCAGGGAAATTATACCATGCGGCATACATAAGTGCTGTTCTTCCCAATGTATCTTTTGCTTCGATATTTGCCCCTTTGCTCTTTAAAAATTGCGCCGCTTCGAGAAAGCCATACTCGCAAGCAAGCATAAGTGGCGTTTTCCCTCCCCCATTAGTCGTGTCAACGTTCGTTGTTTTGGCAAGATCGCTTTTTAATTCTTCGAGCTTCCCGTATTCAGCATTATAGAGAATTCCTGATTCAACAGTTGCCGTTTCTTTTGTCGGAGTCTCCTCTGCTCCCAAGAAAAGAAATTGCTCTGCATTTGGATATAAAATTCCGTCTTTGCCAAATGCGGGAGCGGCGTGTGGAGCGAAACCAATATCAGAATGATCATATTCTTTTCCGGTTTCGAGATCAAGTGCATAGATATTCCAGTCCATACATGCAGCGTACACCACATCACCGACAATGATCGGTGCGCCAGCAAGAGGACGACTGAATGTCTTCGTCCATTTCACTGCGGATGAACCTGCGCGAGAATCCATGCCAAATACTCGCGTTATATTTCCAACAACAAGCGTATTATTTGCAAGAGCAAAATCAGAAGTCCCTTCGTAGAGGTCACCTTTGAAGCTCCAACGTTCCGTGCCCGTTGCCTTATCAAGGCAGATAACAGAACCAACTTTATTGGTCACATAGATATTCAGATCACTTAAGGTCGGCTGTCCGCCAGAAGTGACATTCTCCCATATCTGATCGCCATTCTTTGCATTGATCGCATAGGTGCGAAATTTCGCTGTACCAATATACACTATATCATTATCAAATGCCGGAGACGAGGCTTGGGAAAGTGCATTGAACTTCCATTTGAACGAACCTGTCTCAGCATCAAGCGCATAGCAAAACCCATTCGAAGTCGTGAAATAGACCACTTTACCATGAATGAGGGGGGTTGTGGTGACGGGACCTTTTGTCTCATATTTCCAAACGAGCTTTCCTGTCTCGCGCTCGAATGCGGCAAACATATTCTTGCTAAAACCAATATACACTCTCTCTTTTGTTAGCGCAGGCGCACCCTGGATAGAGCCACTTCCAACTAATTCAAATCCTGCCTTAAATTCAAAAGGAGCGAGAGCAACAACAAGAGCACTATCTGTACCCACATAAGGCACTCCGTCATATATAGCCGGTGATGCTGTTGAAAACTTTGGGCCCTTTAACTTGATCTTCGAAGTAGCATCAGAGAATTTCTTTATTGGTGTACCAGCGTAAAACCTCGTGCGCCATTCGATCGCTTTCTGCCCTTCGGGCGTAGCGGCATCCTGCGCGAAAGCGGTGGTCAAGGATATGAGGAGAAATGTTGATACGAGAACCTGTAGTAGATTTTTATGTGACATTCGAGAATGAGTTAATAACGAATTGTCTGCAAAAATACTACCAAACTGCGGAGATTCTATTTGTTATCGGAAATCGGTGTTGATAGTGAGGACGGTCGTATTAACGATGGGTTCATCGTTTACCCTATAAAACGAGCTATAACAGTCGTCCCATTCGATGAAAATTCATAGTGGACATCATCGGCAAGCGAACGTAGGAGAAAAACGCCTCGTCCATTTGGTGTTAATAGCCTCTCACCTTTGGTTGGGTCGGGGAGAGAGTCAGGATCAAAACCTCTGCCTTCATCACTGATCGTGATAGCAACTTCATTCCCTTCGGCTTCAAGAATAATCACCACAAAGGTGTCAGGGTCTTCGCCGTTCCCGTGGCGTATAGCATTCGTAACAGCCTCGCTTATCGCAAGGGTGATCTCATAACGTTTCGTATCATCCAATGGTAGGCGACTTATATGCGCACCGCTCCAGCGATAGACTTCATCAAGCATATCGAGCGAAGAGGCAATAGTTAGTTGTTCACGAAACGAAACGGTATCATTCACTTCATCCATTCTCCTTCATATCTATGGGGTTACTCATCTGCCAATTTTTTAATAGTGCGAGATCGTTGATAAGGCTTGTGAGATGTGATGCGGTTTCGGGTGTTTTCGCAATATAGAGTGTCACATCCATATTATACAGACTATTCGCCTTCACAAGCTCCCCTCGTATCTTTTCTACGCTTTCTAAAAAGCTTTGTTGCATTCGCTCGAAACCTTGCACAGAACGCCCTTCTCGCTTGATAATATCGAACATCCGCTTGGCGAATGCTGCGTGAAAGGTAAGTTCATAAAGAATCGGAGAATCCGCAGGGACGGCTTCAAGCAAGAGGCGGAGGAAGTGCTGTTCAGTCACAGTACCAAATTCCTCGGAAAGAAGAAAGGGATGGGCGAGCATTTCTTAATCCTTCGGTAACAACAATCTAATCTTGAACTTGTAATTTTGCCTTAAGAAGAAACACGTGGTAAAGAATTGTTACGAACGACACAACACATTCTCTCACA
>JBKJHR010000012.1:0-10088 GCA_046598695.1 Kapaibacterium sp. (SeqCode) | reverse complement strand
CATCACTTCTTCCTCTTAGTCCATAGGAATATCCAAATATATTTTCTATTCCAAAAGTATTCAAATTTGTAATAAGTGGAGTATATGCTGCATGATACTTGTAACGCAAATCACTAAAGATACTTGCGTTCACAGCTTGTAGTGTCAGCGGAGAAACGTTGTGGGAAGACATTGCTAGCGGCCAAGTGATGCTGGGCCATGAGAGAGTAGCAAACGCATCAAGCGACGCATCATACATCGAGGCGAGCATTTCGGCGGCGACTTTCTCCGCGTTGTTGCCACTAATGGTCATCTTCCATTCGTCCTTATCACCGGGATGGAGTTTGCTGCGGAAAGTGCCAAGCTTGATGGTAAGGTCTTTATTCTTCCATGGGATATTGATGCGAAGCTCATCAGTATAGTATCTGTAATCATGCACAAGATAGCAGCTAATGAGAAGATCGCCGCGCATATCTTCCGTGATGGGGATAGATATTTCACGTTGCGAATTCGCAAGATGAATTATGCTATTCTCTACGGTGCCGTTACGTGAAATTACTTTATAAAAGATGGTTGCATTAGGATATGACGATGAAACATAAAACTTTGCTGTCTCGCCAGGTTGACAATTCACTTTATCACCAATGAGCTTAAGAGGCTCAGGTACGATCGGAGAACTGCTCTTGCGTGAGCGAATGACGAACGTACGTGTAATGTTAAGCTTCTCACCAGATGGATCATCAATCGTGAGTGTTGCACGGTAAGCTCCTTCAGCATATTCTCGTAATTGCAACGAGTCAATACCGCTCGAATCCGTTGCGACATTCCTATTAAGTATGCTCGAAGCGACCTTCCATGATTCAATATCATCTTCAGTCTTATTGACATCAATAGGGAAGGTTCTTCTATACTCCGCCTCATTCAGTAGAGATGTATCAGGCATTTCCCACAACCTTTTGCGAAGTACACTTGATGGAATGATAAGTTTTTCTACTTTCAGATTTCCCTTTGCAGGGATAGATGAGCCGCTCTCATTTTTTGTTGTGACAAGAAGAGACGGTGTTTCCCCTTTCCATGATATTGCCTGCACAGCGATGTTCGCGGTAACGGATGTATAGCCCGCTGTTACAGATGTTTCTGCTGAATGCGTCTCGCCGTTGATGTCGGTCACATCTGCATTTATCACGAATGTAAAGCTTGGATGATCTTTCTTGTTGATAGCAAGATCAGGTATTGCTTTGAAGTCTATTGTGAAAGTGCCGTCAGGATTCGTCGTCGCAATGCCATGTATGATCTCTTTTTCATCGCTCGTTGGGCGAGGCATCCACCACCGCGTCCAATAATGGTAAAATGCTTTGCGTGTAATACGATACTGTATTTTTGCCCCGTCAATCGCCGCACCGGAAAATGATCTTGCATTGCCATTGACCTTGATAGAATCATCAAGCTTGAAATCACCTTTGATCGGTGAGAATGTCACTTCAAATTTTGGTCGTTTGTATTCCTCGACCTTAAAAGATGCTGAGCCATGATCTGTTTGAAGCAACATCTGTCCGTTCAATAAACCAGTAGGAATGTTGAACGCGCCATTAAATGAGCCATACTCATTGCTTGTGACCTGTTGCTCAGATACTTTTTGGCTATTCACATCAAGAAGCGTAACGGTCATTGTCCGATTTGGGAGAACTTCTATATCATCTTTATCTTCCTTACCTTTTATCACAAGACCTTTATAATGGAGTATCTGCCCTGGCCGATAGATGGCGCGATCAGTAAAGAAGAGAACAGAAATATGTTCTGACGGTGATGGGTAACGTTCATTGCGATAGAGATTGATATTTGCACCGCCAACATGATCGCCATTCTTTTCAACATCAACGAAAACATATCTCTCGGTATTGGATGTTTGATATGATATTTGGCATTCACCTATGCTATCAGTATAATATGTTCCAATGACTTTTATCGTATATTTACTTGTCTTATAATCGTAACTACTACTCTTGAGCGTTACCTCAGCTTTTTCAATCGGCTTTCCACTCTGAGCTTCAACCACACGTATAGGGGAAAATGATTTGGAAGTGCTTTGTTCTTGATAGGTATTGTAATCATTCATCCCCAAGAGCGAGATATTCGTCACCCAAAATGTAGCATAGCCTGTTATTGCATTCTTCCGAGGAAAATCATCCGTTGATGAAATAAGGAACACATACTTTCCTTTTTTATCCAGTTGTGGACACGTGATCTCAATGGAATGGCGTTTGTAATCTTTGAAATCCGGCAATGTAAGATTCCATTCTTTTTCTGCATTTTGCGAACGAAGCCAATCAATGGGCTTCGTGGACTCGTCATCTCCCATTTTGTCATACGGTACTTTGATGAGTCGCAGGTATACTTTGCTGATATTCCGATAGTGAAGGAGAGACTTAAAAGCCGTAGATGGTGCGACAGAATTTTCTACCTGCGCTTCGATACTTGATTGACGAATCTGTCCTTCTAAATTGTGGAAGTTTTGTGCATATTCAGAATTTGGAAATTGCGACGTTGCTTGGTTAATAATACGAAGCGACTGCACGTAATCTTCTTTCTCGAAATAATATTGTGCGATCGCTTGAAGAATTGGCATTACATCTGGGCTCTTTGAATGCGTCTCAGCGAGAATATTCAATGCACTAAGATATATCGAATCTTTCAATTCATTGTAGGTAATTGTTCGTGCAAATGCAAGTCTGTGGAGATCATTCTCGATTTGTGCTTGCGGAGAAACATCTTTCAGATGAGAGGAGAGTAACCCTTGATACAGAGTTAGTGCAAGAAAGCGATTTGAGCTGTCATTAGAGGCAAACTTCACTTTCACAAACTCTTTTACAGGGAGGAAGCCGTCGAGCGATGTTAGTTCGAAATCAGAGTTTGGCTCCGCTAATCGGCTATCCTCACGTTCATAGATGTTGAGCGCATAGTCCACGAGAATATCATAAAGGGTTGGTTGCAAACGGAGGTCATTACCGTGTGGGTTGGAGAGGAGTATTTCATAGTCGGCAGACTTTAACTTTTGCAACTCCGATGCCTCTGCAAGCGATGCAAAAAGATGTATGCGAATTTCTTTCATGAACTGCTTATTATCCCACGTTGCAATATCATCGGGGACTATTTCTGCGATAGATGTTCGCTGACTGATCTTCCAATACTGTGAATAATAATAGCTAAGATACGCTGTCGCCAAATACGAGTGTAAGATGTTCCTTGCAGGGAAAGGGGCATTCTGTATCTCTCCGCGAAGGTCTTTGATAAGTCCGTTTACATCATCTTCCTTCAATAAAGATTCAAGCGAGAGTTTTATCGCAATGATCCTGATAAACTGATTCGTGTTCTTCTCGCGCTTTGCTTTCGCATAGAGCGACTGTACAACTTCGAGAGCAGATTTCGGCAACTGCTTCTTCCGGTACTCTTGTATCATCTTCCACCCATCATCGTAGGTGGTGTCGCTCGGCATTGGACGAGGAGCGGCGAGTAGATTGCCTTCGGAAATGAGAAGGAGGGCAAGGACAACGAATGCGACTTTGACGATGAACTTCATAAGAATAGTATGAGAATGTTACTCTACCGTAAACGAGGAAATACAGCTTGGAGGTTGCTGAAAAAAAGTTAATTCTGTTGGAAGAAATGCGGAGGGTGTATTACGGATTCCTGCGAATGAATTCTGCTTCTAATTCTGCAAGTTGGTCTTTGGTGTTTATCCCTGAGACTTCAATAGCATCGGTGGTTGTGGAAAGAGCAATGGCATTCTCACCGAAATCTTCGATGAGGATGTGAAAGACATCTGTCAAATAATACTCTTTCTGATCGTTGTTCGGTTGGAGCTTGGCAAGTGCAGGATATAACTCTTCGGCGCGGAATACATAAATACCCGAATTCATTTCTTTGATCGCCTTTATCTCAGGGCTTGCGTCGCGTTCTTCAACGATTCGGTCAAGGTGTTTCTTGTCTGCTGTGCGGACGATACGCCCGTAGCCTGTCGGATCATCGAAAATTGCTGTAAGGACAGATCCTTTCGCATTTGAGGATCTATGCGCTTCGAGAAGGGCGGTGATACTTTTTGCTGAGAGCAAAGGTACGTCACCGTAGAGAACAAGAATATCTCCAACAAATCCGATGAAGGCATCAGCAGTTTGTTGCATTGCATGACCAGTGCCGAGTTGTTGGGATTGGATAGCAAATTCTATGTTTGCGTATTCGGCTTTGATCGTTTCAATAACTTGCTCTCTTCCAAAACCAACAATGACAAGTGTGCGGGTACTCTCTACTTTTTTTGCAAGATCAAGCACATGCCCGACAAGCGGTTTCCCAGCAATGTCATATAATACCTTCGGTTTTGTGGGGTCTTGCATTCGCTTGCCTTGTCCGGCAGCGAGTATAACGGTAGCGAGAGGGCGTTGTTGTGGCAAGTGGTGAAGTGCGATGCAAACGAAGCGATTAATTCATCAACTGAAACGCTTCGATCTTGTGGGAAATATCTTTGATCTTGTTCTTCTTGTCAACATGAATGATCGTGGGTTGGAATTCTCGTAATTCCTCAGAATCCTCGAATTGACCATAACTGATGATGATGATCTCATCACCGACAGCACCTTTACGTGCGGCAGGTCCATTTAAGCATACGACTCCTGTTGCAGCAGGTCCTTCGATCAAATACGTCTCGAAGCGTTCGCCATTATTCACGTTCACGATAGAGACTTGCTCGTAGGGGAGCAGATCGGCAGCGACCATGAGATCGCGGTCAAGCGTGAGCGAACCTTCATAATAGAGGTCTGCCTGCGTGATCGTTGCGCGGTGAATCTTAGATTTGAAGAGTGTTCTTTTCATTGCTTGTGTAGAACGACGTTGTCAATAAGCCTCGTCGTCCCGATTCGGGCTGCCATAATAGCAATCACAGACTCCGACTCTTTAAACGAAGTGATCTTTGTAAATGTTTCGGGATGAACAAAATCGAGGTACTCCAGAAGCCCATCAGGAGCCATTTCCGCAAATATTTGCAGCCCTTGATTCCGTGCCTCGGAAAATGACCCGCCTCCTGCCACCAGATCTCGTGCCTTAAAAAGTGCGGTAGAAAGGGAGAGTGCTTTTGAGCGATCTTCAGGGCTGAGGTAGCGGTTACGCGAACTCATTGCCAGCCCATCTGATTCTCGAACTGTCTCGCCTACGACAATATCAAGAGGAAAATGTTGGTCATGCACCATCTTCTTAATGACGGCTACTTGCTGTGCATCTTTTTGCCCAAAGAATGCTTTATCAGGCGAAACGATATGGAATAGGGAAGAGACAACCGTCGCCACGCCTCTGAAATGCTCAGGGCGTATTACCCCCTCAAACCCTGCTGTCACGCCATCCACTGTCACAAATGTCGTAGCTCCCGGCGGGTACATTTCTGTAACCGTTGGGATAAAAGCAATATCAACACCATCCGCTTCGAGCATTTTGCAATCAGCTTCGAGTGTACGAGGATATTTTGAGAGGTCTTCGTTCGGGGCGAACTGGGTTGGGTTGACAAAGATGGAGACGACCGTTACATCGCACTCAGCTTTGCTCATTTTTACTAAAGAAATGTGCCCCTCATGGAGTGCGCCCATTGTTGGGACAAAGCCAATACTCTTGCCTTTCGCTTTCTCTTGGCGAAGTACTTTTCTTAGCTCAGAAATATGTTCGATTCGTTGCATCGTGAGGCAAAAGACGTTTAGGTAGAGGAGTCCGTTCCATTCGCCGAAAATTAAATTTGTGTTTCCTGCTAAAGCAATGAACTAACAGGATGTTAAAACCTGTTTAAAATTTGCCCCTTCTTATATATACATCTCTCTTTCCTTCAAAAAAGGGTGGCTCAAAACGTAGAAGAAATACTTACACGGGAATTTGGTAATCTGCTCCGTGCAACACGTGAGCAAAAACAGCTCTCTGTTGCTGATGTGGCTGCGCGTCTGCGATTGAACCCTCATTTCATAGAAGCAATGGAGGAGGCGAATATTCGTATCCTTCCGCCTGATCCATACAAAAAGGCATTTCTGAAAGAGTATTGCAAAGCACTTGGAATTGACATGGCGGCTCCGACTGAGCCGAAAAAACAGACGACCATACTCTCGACCGTCGCTTCCATTCCTGAGGTTGCTGTTGATGTTGCAAAGAAAGTCTCAAGAGAAACATCTGATGCCGTGCAGACGACAGTGAAAACTGTCGGAGAAAGCATGAAAGATGCCGTTGAAGAAATTACCTCCAAAGACCTCTGGGAAGAAGCCGATGAAGTTCGTAAAGAAAGACTTGGGTTGCGAAAACCTGCACCAGAAGAGCCTGCTAATTTAACAATACGCAAAAAAGAAGAGCCTGTTGGTGCTTCTCCTGATACGCCCATTGCACAACGAGAAGAAGAGAAACCTCTTCGCCGAAGTTATACTGCACCTGCGCCAATTGAACCCACAAAGACCTATACACCTGACGAAGATCAATTCGATGATTACCGTCCGGGAATGTCAAATGCGACGAAAGTAATAATTGGCTTACTTGTGATCATTGCAAGTGTTGTTGGTTATTCTATTTTTACAAAGAAGAGCAATAAGCCTACACAAGTTATCACGACAGAACAACCGGCTAGCCAACCTCAAGCAGAAGTACCAAAGAAGGATGTGCCACAACCTCAAGCCCCTGTTGATACAGCTAAAATGATAGCTTCATCACCAGGAGATTCGCTTGTGTTTGTGGTGACTGCAAATGATAGCGTTTGGGTATCTATCACTCCTGATATTGGTAATGGATTTACAGGAAAACTTAAAAAAGGGGAGACGAGAACATTCTCTGCCAAAGAGAAGTACTATCTCTATATCGGCAATCAGAAGGCACTTGATATGAAGCTTAATGGTAATACCGTATCGGGTTTACCAACGGTGAATAATTCCAGTATCGTGGTTCGGAATGTCGTACTTACCCGCGATAAAGCATTTATGGCAAAGCCTGATAGCACAGCAAGTGTTACACCCAAGAAAGCTGCGGTGCCGGTGCATCCCCCGGCAAATCATGCAACACCTTCACATGTAAATGCACGTACACCCACAAAACAAACCGTTAAAACACCAACGGTAGTGAAGAGTCCGGAAAAGAAACCCGTTCAACCAAAGCCGACGCCGATCAAGCGTACAATTCCTCCGGCAACACCTGTTCTTCCGGGCGCAAATTGATCTTTCAAATAAAATTATTTCGGAAAATCGTAGATTTGCAGGATGAGTATCAAGAAATCGGCTGAAGCAAGAATAGAAGAATTGAAGGAAAGCATCCGCGAGCATGACTATCGGTATTATGTGCGTGCTGAACCTTCGATCAGCGATAAGGAATATGATGTGTTAATGAAGGAGTTGGAGAAGCTCGAAGCGGAGAATCCGAAGTATGCGACGGATGATTCTCCAACGAAACGTGTCTCTGGTGAGCCAACAAAACTCTTTCCTCCCGCCCCGCATCGAATCCCCATGCTCTCGCTTGCAAATACCTATAGTCAAGAAGAAGTAACAGATTTTGCAACACGAGTAGAAAATCTCTTGGGACGCAAACCAAAAGATGGTTACGTTTGCGAGTTGAAGTTCGATGGCGTATCGATGAGTTTGACCTATAAGAACGGAAAACTAGTGCGAGGTGCAACGCGCGGTGATGGAACCGCAGGGGACGATGTAACTCCGAATGTTCGCACGATCAAAGCTATACCGTTGAAGATCAGAGATGTGGGCGAGCTAGGCAAGCGCGATTTTGAAGTTCGCGGTGAAGTGTATATGCCCATCGAAGCATTCCAAAAAATGAACCGCGAACGTGAAGAGATCGGTGAAGAGCCTTTCGCTAACCCTCGGAATACAACATCCGGCACGCTCAAGACACTTGATGTGAGCGAAGTTGCCAAACGTCCGCTCACTTTCACCGCGTATCTTCTTCATTTCGACGATGAAGCAGGAATTGACTTGCCAACGCAAAGATCTCGGCTTGATCTTTTGCAGAAGATGGGTTTTCCTGTATCTGAACATACGAATGTTGTTTCATCAACCGACGGAGTGATGGACTTTGCGATGCACTGGCAGGAGTCTCGTGAGCAATTACCGTATGAAATTGATGGTGCTGTCATCAAAGTAAACTCTCTTGCCGAACAGAATGAGTTAGGGCAGGTCTCGAAGTCCCCACGCTGGGCAATTGCCTATAAGTTTGAGGCGCGGCAAGCACGAACAATACTTAACGACATCACTCTTCAAGTTGGAAGAATGGGGACAATTACCCCAGTCGCAGAACTTGAAGCAGTGCAGTTGACAGGTATCACTATTCGCCGCGCAACACTCCACAATGCCGATGAAATAGAACGAAAAGATATTCGTATCGGTGATACTGTAATTATAGAACGTGGTGGAGATGTTATCCCAAAAGTTGCTGGTGTTGAGCTTACGAAACGACCAGAGAATGCAGTCGCATTTCAATACCCAAAGAATTGTCCCGCTTGTGACTCAGAGCTTGTTCGTCCCGAAGGCGAAGTGAATTGGTACTGTGAGAATCCTGAATGTCCACCGCAAGTTGTTGCGCGTATTACACACTTTGCTTCACGTGGTGCAATGGATATTGGTGGGCTTGGCGAGCAATCTGTCGAGCAATTTGTCAGTGCAGGGTTGATGCGAACGATCGCTGATATTTACGACCTCGCAGAAAAGAAGGATGAACTCATTGCATTAGACAGAATGGGCGATAAGAAGCTCCAAAATCTCTTTGAAGGAATTGAGAAGAGTAAGCAACAGCCGCCGGATAGAGTCCTTTTTGGTATAGGCATCCGACATGTTGGCACAAGCATTGCGAAGCTGCTCGTCAAAGGATTTGGTTCGATCGATGCACTTGCACTGGCAACGAAAGAGCAGATCGAAGAAGTGCAAGGGGTTGGTCCGGAAATAGCAATGAGCGTTTATAATTATTTTCAAAGCACACGGTGGCAGCCGATCTTGACCCGATTACATCAAGCCGGACTTGCTTTCGGAGCAGATGAGAATGCAAAGCAAGTGGTTCGCTCGGAATTCTTTAACGGAAAGACATTTGTGCTCACCGGGACGCTCTCTTCTATGACACGCGACGACGCAAAAGAAAAGATAGAACTTCGTGGCGGAAAAGTTACTGGTTCCGTCAGTAAGAAAACCAATTTTGTTGTTGCCGGCATTGAAGCCGGATCAAAGTTGGACAAAGCAGTGGAATTAGGTGTTACCGTATTGAACGAAGAAGAATTTTTGAAGGCAACAGAACAATCATGATACCATCACGCAGACTCGGACTCGGGGATATTCTCAGCGAATCGATACGCATAGCTCTTCGCACGTGGTGGCGATCTGCGATCATTATGCTTGTGATGCTCGTCGTGCCTGCATTCATTCTCTTCTCGGGCTTTTCCTCCTTCACGGATGATCTTCAGCATGTTCTACGATCAAAAGGAATGTTGGAGCCACAAAAAGTGGAGCAATTCAGAACGGATATGCTTCTTGCCATTAAAGAGGTAAATCCCATTGTGTATAAGATGTATTTGTTGGATGGTGAGACTGCATTGAAGTTTCCTATCTATGTGAGGGATACAAATCACATAGCCTCGACTGATTCTTCATTGCAACCCCTTGAAAAAGCAGACCGAGCGGTAGTGACGGATGCAGCACGGTTTGTAAATGAAATTGCTGAGTTCTTTTCTGATAATTGGAATGCGTTTTCATCTTCTATTTGGTTTATCATATTGGGATATGGCTTGCTTATTCTCCTGAGCATAGCGGCATCTGCAACGATCATTGACCTTGCCTGTCGTAGCTTTGAAGAACGCAAGTTGGATGTTATCGCATCGCTTCGTTCAACATTCTCGCGGAATCTGTGGGTGATTTTTCTACAATATCTTATTCTTGTTTTTGTGATTCTCTTTGGGCTTGGCATCACCGTTACGATCGCATCATTCCTACCATCAGCACTTGCAGGATTGGTCGTGCTTTTGGGTATGTGCTTGGTGATTTTCAGTTTTGTGCGCTTATCGTTTGCACAGCAGACGATCATCAGCGAAGAACTTGGTCCCGTCAAAGCACTTCAAC
>JBKJHR010000223.1:0-4025 GCA_046598695.1 Kapaibacterium sp. (SeqCode) | reverse complement strand
CTATTGCATCGCTTGAGACATTGACGGTATAGGGGACAGTGCCTTTGGGAATTTGCAATGTGATAACGATATTTCCGCCGATTGCTGAAGATACCATCGTTCCTTTGACGAGGTAACTCGTCGAAAGATCAGTAGCGACGGCATCAGTCGCAAAGAAAGAACCTTCAATATCAGCTGATGCCTTCATCTCGCCTGGGGAGAGCGGCGTTGGGTCAACCAGCTTATCGCAATTTGCACTCGTCAAGATAAACGGTGCAAGAAAGAGGAGTATATAGCCGAAGCGTTTGAGTATGTTGTTTTTCATTGTTATATTTTTGAACTACTATGATGCGATGATCCCACCGCCAATAACATCATCACCTTCATAGATGACGACGGATTGACCAGCTGTGATTGCGCGACGCGGTTCATCGAATACGACCCGAATTCTATCCTTACCTATTGGCAAGACGGTCGCTGATGCACCTTCATCTTTGTAACGGATCTTCACCGTTGCGCGAAGTCCGCTCTGAGGGAGTTCTGCATACTTGATCAAATTCACAGAATGTGCAACGAGTTCTGTCGAAAACAATTCATTATCGTCACCGAGGATCACTTGATTGTTGATAATATCAAGCCCTGTTACATACAGCGGTTCGGGATGAGATGGAATGCTAAGTCCGAGTCCCTTACGCTGACCAACAGTATAGAAGGGGAGTCCATCGTGATGCCCGACAGTCGCGCCATCCAAAACAAAATCACCTTTCGGCACGAGGGTATTGATGTTTGCTACATTGTCACGCAAGAATCGGCGATAATCATTATCATGCACGAAGCAAATTTCGTAGCTTTCTTTTTTATTTGCTACGGGGAGATTCAGCTTCCGCGCCATCTCGCGGACTTCGGGCTTTGTCAATTCCTGAAGAGGGAAGATCGTCCGCTTGAAGTGCTCGTTGCGAACTGCCCAGAGCGCGTAGGTTTGGTCTTTCGCGGCATCTGGTGAGCGCGAAATAACCATGCGATCATTCTCTTCGCGCATCTTCACGTAATGACCTGTCGAGATATAATCGCATCCGAGGGCATCAGCTTTGCGCAACATCGCTGCCCATTTGATCTCACGATTACATTTCACGCAGGGATTTGGGGTTTCACCCAGCAAATAGGTCTCTTTGAAATAATCAATGATCTCTGCGCCAAATTCTTCCGTCATATCTGTGACGTAATGTGGGATACCGAGATCGTAGGCGACGCGACGAGCATCAAGTATGCCATCAAGTGAACAGCACGAGGTATCATTCGCGGGATTCGAACCTGCGATCTGATCGTAGCTATAGGTCTTGATCGTCATTCCGATCACGTCATGCCCTTGTTGTTTCAAGAGCACTGCTGCTACGGACGAATCAAGCCCTCCGCTCATTCCAAGTAAGACTTTAGCCATTCGTGATGTTTAACGTTGCAATGGATATGGGAGTTCGTTTAGGACTATTGGAACAGATGGTGTTCGCACCCGTACCCACAACTGACATCTACGAACTAAAAACTACCGAAGTGGGCTCAATCATTTTCTGGGGTATCATCCGTTTTTCCCTTGTCCTTATTTCTTTTGTGATACTCAAAACACAAATTGAAGATTATGGTGATTGGTGGGGCTTGTTTTTCCTTGCAATGGGGATCATTGTGCTCTACCCAGCACAGATCATGTACCAACGCCATCGCTCCCGAGTGAGGATCATAAACCAAAACGTCCTCTGCGTTACCTGCAAACATTACGCCGAAGATGAAGCACTCTGCACAGCGCTCGACCAGCACGTAACAAGCGAACTCATCCCCTGCGAAACGCTCATGTGGGAATCGAAGAGAGGGTAATGCTCCATAGCTCCTTAAATGTGCAACATTTGCCTATTTTTGACAGCTTATAGGATCGATACAATGTGAATCCTGTGCTGAACAATGAAAATAGCGCAACCTCGCACCCATTTTCTCGTAGATGTGTTCTTAGCATAACTTATGGCAAAAATTACAACAAAGAAAAAGCCCGCGAAACAGCTGGCATTGGAGAAGGTCACGGAAGACGTTGTTATTACCGATACCGATCTGGTGAGCGTACCCGAATCTCCCGAAGTCCTTGATATTCCTGCACGTGTGCCCGTATTGGCATTGCGCGATGTGGTCATATTTCCATATATGATCTTTCCGGTGCTCGTGGGTAGGGAAACATCCCTTTCGGCGACGAATGCTTCGATGGCGCGCGAGAAGTATATTTTCCTCGTCGCACAGAAGAATTCGCAATCAGATGACCCTTCAAAGGAAGAGTTATACAAGCATGGCACATTTGCTCGCATCGTGCGCGTGGCGCGTTTGCCAAATGGTCTTGTCAAAGTACTCGTTGATGGGCTTGAGCAAGCCGTAGCCAAAAGCTACATTCAATCGGACGGACATATCGAGGCTGAGATCGAGATCGTCAAGCCTGCACGGGTTGATACCCCCGAGATGGAGGCACTTGTCCGCCACACATCCGATCAATTCCGTCAGTATATCAAGCACGGTTTGCAACATCCGCCGGAAGTAATGATGGCGTTCGAGAATATCTCCGATGCGCGGCGCAAGCTCTTCTACATCGTTGCGCATATTACGAAAGACCTTGACTCCAAACAGAAAGTCTTGGAGATCGCTGATCTATCCGAACAGTACTTGCATGTGAGCGCATTGCTTGCAAGTGAGATCGATATTCTGAAGATCGAGCAAGATATTGACCAAAAGGTACAGAGCACGATACAGAAATCGCAGCGCAAGTATTTTATTCATGAGCAGATCAAGATTCTCCAGAATGAACTTGACGATGAGGCTCTCGAAGAACATCCTGAACTCGGCAAACTTGTCACGCAGATAAAGGAAGCCAACTTGCCTGAGGCAGTGCTGGTAAAGGTCAACGAAGAAATTGAGAGATTAAAAAAGACGCCTGCAATGTCACCGGAATCTGGTGTGATACGTACATACCTCGAATGGCTCGTCGCTGTGCCTTGGAATAAACGAACGCAGGATGATCTGAATGTTGAGCACGTGAAGGAAGTCTTAGAGGAAGATCATTACGGACTTGCAAAGCCCAAAGATCGTATCTTAGAGCACATCGCCGTACTAAGTCTGGTAGAGAAGATGAAGGGGCAGATACTTTGTCTTGTAGGTCCGCCAGGCGTAGGAAAGACTTCACTTGCGAAGTCCATTGCGAAGTCACTCGGTAGGGAATTCGTTCGTATTTCTCTTGGCGGTGTTCGTGATGAAGCCGAGATACGCGGTCATCGTCGTACCTATATCGGTGCATTGCCGGGAAAGATCATCCAATCAATGAAGCGTGCCGGAGTTACGAATCCTCTCATCTTGCTTGATGAAATTGATAAGATGTCAACGGATTTCCGTGGCGACCCGAGTTCTGCATTGCTCGAAGTCCTTGACCCAGAGCAGAACCATACATTTGCTGATCATTACTTGGAAGTAGATTACGATCTTTCGAACGTATTCTTCATTACGACGGCAAATGTAAAGTATAACATTCCGCATCCTCTTCTTGATAGAATGGAAGTGATCGATCTTCCTGGGTATCTTGAGCATGAAAAGTTGGAGATCGCGAAACGGCATATTATCCCTGCCCAACTCGAAGCACATGGTCTTTCCGTGGAGAATATTCGCTTTACAGATGCTGCACTTCTCAAAGTTATTCGTCAATATACCGAAGAAGCAGGAGTACGCGAACTTGTACGAAATACTGCAAAGATCTGCCGCAAGGTAGCCCGTGCCGTTGTGACAGAGGCATACAAGAAGAATCCTCAACAAGTAAAGAAAGAGCAAACGCTCTCGAATGTACGCGTGACAGAAGACGGGAAACTCGAACCAATCGTTGATCCCGAAGCAGAGCTTGTCGTGAAGATCGTTCTTGATCCCGATTTCAGGCTCATCGTTGATGAGAAGAAAGTCGAAGAATATCTTGGTGTTCCAAAATATCAAACGGCAAAGAAAGAACTTCAGCCAAAGGTTGGTGCGGTAATGGGCTT
>JBKJHR010000215.1:0-3545 GCA_046598695.1 Kapaibacterium sp. (SeqCode) | reverse complement strand
GAGCCCATTATCATCGGACTGCACATAAAGATACGTCGTCTTTCCAGCGATATGCCCCGTGAAATTTCTTGACTGGAAATCATATACTGTCTTCCAATTCCTTCCGATATCTGTAGTGCTTCGTACTGTCGTCGTTGGCCTGTTACCAGCCCCTTCGGGCAATGCAAAAAATGTTTTTGTGGTTTTATCAGCATAGATACCCCACGATTCATCCACGCTCGCACCGCGTTGCCATGTCAATCCACCATCCGTTGTAAAGTAGCAATTGGGAATGGCAGAAGGACCTGACATCGCCACACCATTGAGATCATCAATGAAATCAATACCGTTTATACTTGTCCGATTAAATCTGCTATAAAAGGTATTATCGAACGTCTTTCCGTCATTTACAGAAAACCCACCGGCATTAGGCGTACCATTATTGGTCCATGAGGTTTTAATGATTGCCTTAGAAGTGGCGTAAACGCAGACGCTAAAACCATCTTGATTGTTGGATATGTCAAACCATGTTTTTCCGCCATCAACGGTTTTCCAAAGCGTATAATTATCTGAATAGATAGATGCATAACCCGTTAGGACATCCTTCATATATATAGAAGTAACACGTCCTTGTCCGCTCGGAGTGGTGCACTGCGTCCAGGTCGTACCGCCATTCGCAGTCCGCCAAATGTGGATCTGATAGTATGGGGGGGAAATGCCATAATCAAACTGCCCGCTTCCGATCAATCCATTATCGGCATCGAAGAAATATCCGCAGCCGACGGGCTCATTCATCTGCGCGACTTGCCGCCACGTGGCTTCGCTCATGCGATGGCTGAGAAGAATGAGGGCTATAAGGATGAGCGAGCGGTACATATCTGATGAGAAAACAGTTTCGGATGCCCGAAGTTACAAAAGGAACAGTCATTTTTGGTATAATAATTGACACAAAATGAAGTTTTTCGTTTCACGCAAAAATAAATCCACATTCATGTGTAACATTGGCATCATTTTTGGGTTTGTTAAGCGTATAGAACTAATTCAGATACAGTTCGTAGAATCTCTCGTGATCCACATTTTTCCCCCGATTCTCTCTTATAGGTGTGTTCCGTTCGTAAATTCGCATTGTTGATGCAACGCCGTCTATTTGTTTTCGCGCTTTTTCTGCTGCTTGGTGCGGCAGGGGGCGCTATTGCCCAACCCAAAGCTACGGCGCCGCGCGAATTGGAAAAAAAGCGTGAAGCTGCTCACCGCCCCACAGGTTCGGGTCTGCGCTCGGTAAAAGGCGATGTCCTTTTTGATATCAAGAACGTGGACATTACCCATTTCCCTGAAATGTCGGTGATCTTCAGTGCCGTCAATAATAGGAATGTCTTCGTTCGCACACTAAAGAAGGAAGACGTGCTTGTTCTCGAAAACAGCATCCAACGCCCCATCCTCTCGCTCGATCTTATCAGCGCATCGAACCGCGTACCTGTTGATATTGTCTTCGTTATTGACCAGACCGCATCCATGCGCGATCTTATCAATACCGTCAAAGATAACGTCACCAAATTTGCTACAAGCCTTCGGGGTCAAGGGTTCGATTACCAACTTGGTATGGTGCGTTTTTCTGACATAGTCGAATGGCAAAGCCCGAAATTGACCGATGATGTCGCAATGTTCCAGAATTGGGTCGGTGAGATCGAAACCGTCGGCGGTGGAGATATCCCCGAAAATGCCCTCGAAGCATTAGAAGCCGCAACAAAGCTTCCCTTCCGCCCCATCGCCTTGAAGCTGATGATCCTCATCACCGATGCACCATGCCATCAGAAAAATGAACCTGGTGATGGTACGACGGATTTCACTATGAAAGAAATGGGTGATTACCTCTACGAAAGAGAATGCCGTCTGCTTGCTATCACGCCAAAAGATATGCCACAATATACTGAAATGGCGATCTCTACCGAAGGTGCAAGTTTTGATATTGCTGCAAATTTCGATTCCGTCTTAACGCAGGTCACTGCAGATATTACAAGTCTGTATGCGCTGCGGTATCTCTCGCAATCCACACTTGCGCCGGATTCGGTTCGTATTGATATTTTGCGTTCGGAGGATAAATCACCGCTTGCTTCGCGCAAGATGCTTGCGCTTGAAGAAGGCAGACGTTTCGTATTTGAAGATCTGCTCTTCGCCGCAAATCAATCCGTGCTTGCATCGGAATTTGTGCCAGAGCTTGAGCGCGTCGTCCGATTGATGCACGTCCGTCCGACTCTCCGCCTCCTCGTCGAAGGACATGCTGATGCGAGCGGACCGCACGATAAGAACGTCATGCTTGCCCAGCAACGCGCCGAAGCCGTCAGGCGGTACCTCATGCAATCAGGTATCTCGCCCGACCGCCTGCAATCGCAAGGGTTCGGGGATTCTCGCCCCATCGCTGATAACGCAACCGAAGAAGGAAGAAAGCTCAACCGCAGAACGGAATTCGTTATTCTTGCAAAGTAAACGTTCTTGCAGCCAACCTCCAACAGCATCCTTTCTGCCTATATGCAAGGATACTTCCCAATGGCGGAGGGGAAGCATGGCGAAGTGCATTACTATTTCTATGAACCTCGTGGTGTCATTCCGCTTGATGAGCGTTTTACGGTGCGCCGTTCGTTAAAGCAAGCATTAAAGAAACACGATTTTGAGATCAGATTCGATACAGCTTTTGCGGAGGTGATCCGTTCATGCGCACGGCATGATAAGGAAAATGATAGTGAGGTATGGCTCTCGGAAGAGATGATCCCCGCATACATCGAATTGCATCAACAAGGCATTGCGCATTCGGTAGAGGCATGGAAGAATGGCGAACTTGTTGGCGGCCTCTATGGGCTTTCGCTCGGCAAGGCATTCTGCGGTGAGTCCATGTTCTCGAAAACTCCCTTCGCCTCGCAAGCCGCACTTGTTGCCTTAGTAGATCATTTACGCGCAACAGGCTTTACCTTGCTCGATGCACAAATGGCAACAGAGCACCTCGAACAATTCGGACTCTATTCCATCAGCCAAAGCGAATATCTCCTCCTATTCTACGAAGCCCAAACCAGCAAAACACACTTCTAATTAGTAGCACAGGTTTATAACCTGTGAGAGTGAAGGAGGACAAGTGTAGAAGCTACTTCAAGCCTTGTTTTTTGTTAAATAAATAATAGTGCAATGTATCTGGTAAAAGAACGAATTTCCTTTCTGTTGGTGGCAGAGGCGTATTGTTATGTTCAAATATCGTGCATTCAAAACCAAGCACTCTCCTATTGCGAAAATTATCTGTGACATATTGGGATCGGAGAACAAAATCAACACTATCTTTTTCTAAGTCTGATCGTAGAAGATTGGTCGAAATATAAAGAGAGTTTTCTCTTCGAATGGCTCTAAATTTTGTCGTTAATAGACGCTTTTTAACAAAGGTACTGGTTCGTGGGTCACCAACAGAGTCTTTGCCAACAACTAAAGGAAACACCATTCTACCGAAATAATACGGATAGTCTATTGAATCAAAGCTAAAACCAAAATTTTCTGTTCTTGAAAAATAAGAGATAGTATCAAAGCCG
>JBKJHR010000222.1:0-21976 GCA_046598695.1 Kapaibacterium sp. (SeqCode) | reverse complement strand
AGAGCAAACTCCGTTTGAGTTGTTTCGGATTTTTCGCATAGTACTCAGCAAGCTCCAATACGCCGATAGCTCCGCTGGCATTGTCATCCGCCCCGTAATGAATTTCTCTTGAGGAGTCAAGAGCATTTTTGCCTCCATGTCCGAGATGATCGTAGTGCGCACCGATGATAACTACTTCGTCTTTTAGAATAGGATCATTGCCCTTTAAGAATCCGACGACATTAGCAGACTTGGTCTTTTCCTTTCGGGTCGAATCCATCATCTTTTCGCTAAACTCGAAGTTCTGAAAGTAGCTCTTTGCACTGTCAAGCGGCTTCAAGCCGATCCGCTTGAATTCTCTTGCAATATACTGTGCTGCCTTCTCGCATCCGATCTCGCCAGAGCGTCGCCCCATGAGGGAATCGCTGGCGAGGATATTCATTCGACGTCGGAGGTCGTCGGCAGTTATCCCTGCCGTCGTTTGGGCAAACGATGACATAGTAACGAGATATGAGGCGGCAACAAAGAGAATTTTA
This sequence comes from Kapaibacterium sp. (SeqCode), assembly GCA_046598695.1. GTDB lineage: Bacteria > Bacteroidota > Ignavibacteria > Palsa-1295 > Palsa-1295 > JBKJHR01. The sequence goes on along the minus strand of JBKJHR010000222.1, from coordinate 21,461 downwards.
CGGTACATAAATCGGATAATGAAACTGTATAATGCGTATTTTCGTAGTAGATAAACATAATTTAACCGATAATGGAATCCATCAATAATTCTTCTTTTCAGTTTTCAGCTGACGCTTTGGAATCAGCAGGAGTTGCACGTCTTGCCTATTTACGCAAGGTATATTCCTATTTCTTCCTGGGTATTCTCCTTGCTGTGGGTGGTGCATTGCTTACCATGAATTCCGACCTTGTCTTTCTGGTAGCGCAGCATCCATGGATATCGCTTATCGTAATGATCGGAGCTGTATTCTTTGCATCTGCAAGTGCAAAGAAACCGAATATGGCATTGCCATCGCTCCTGCTCTTTACGTTCGTGAGCGGTGCAGTTATATCACCTACGCTCTATGTTATTGCTCATGGATACATCAAGGGCACAGGTCCCGGTCTTATCTATAATGCTTTAGCACTTACGACGCTGATCTTTGCGGGATTAACAGCATACGTCTTTATCTCGAAAAAAGATTTTAGCTACATGGGGGCGTCATTGACGATAGGTTTATTTATCGTCATTGGTGCGTCGCTCTTGAATATCTTCATATCATCAAGTTCACTTGATCTTGCACTGTCGTTCGTGATCGTGCTTTTATTTTCAGGCTTTATACTTTATGACACCTCGAAGATATTGAAGAACGCTCATGAGATACCGCCAACGCTTGGTGCATTGAACCTGTATCTCGATTTCTTAAATCTCTTTATGGCATTGCTCCGCATCATGGGGCGCGAGAGATAATCGGAAGGAATTTATAGCAAAGCCCGCGAGTTGTTCGCGGGCTTTGTATTTTTGTGCTTTCTTACTACTGACCTTATGGCTGAACTCAAGAATCTCTTATTACATCGTGATGGCTTTGTCGCCACTGTGCAGCTCAATCGTCCGACAGTTCTTAATGCGCTGAATTTGGAGACGATGGATGAGCTTGTTGCCACATTCGAGATGCTCGATAAGGATGATTCGGTTCGCTCGATAATCCTCACAGGCAATGAAAAGGCATTTGCGGCAGGTGCAGATATTAAGGAAATGGCAAACGCAACAGCCGTTGATATGCTTGCACGCGATCAATTCTCGAAGTGGGATCGCATTCGTAAAGTGAAGAAACCGATCATCGCTGCGGTCTCAGGCTTTGCTTTGGGTGGCGGATGTGAGTTGATGATGCACTGCGACATTATCATCGCAAGCGAAACAGCGCGTATCGGTCAACCGGAGATCAATATCGGCGTCATGCCAGGTGCAGGCGGGACGCAGCGTTTGACACGTACTGTCGGGAAAGCACTTGCGATGGAGCTTGTCCTGACAGGAAGATTTCTTACTGCTGATGAAGCACAAAAAGCAGGACTTATCAATAAGGTCGTGCCTGTAGAGTTTTATCTCGAAGAGGCAATGCGAATGGCGCAAGAGATCGCGAACCGTCCACCGATCGCAGTGCGAATGGCGAAGGAAGCGATCTTGAAATCATTTGATACGACAATTGAGATGGGACTTGAATTCGAGCGAAAGAATTTCTACATGCTCTTCTCCACAGATGATATGCGAGAGGGAATGGCAGCGTTTATAGAGAAAAGAAAACCTGAGTGGACGGGGAAGTAAGGTGAAGGGTGAAGGGTTAAGGGTTAAAAGTTAAGGGTTAAAATAACAAAGTAATGGCAGAGTAATGGCAGAATATACTACGATCTTAACATCGCTTTTGGATGGCATCTATACGGTCACGTTGAACCGTCCTGAAGTCTATAATGCTTTTAATGAGCAAATGACGACGGATCTCCAAAACGCATTCAAAGAAGCAGCGAAGAGTGCAGAGATACGAGTTGTTGTACTTACTGCAAACGGAAAGGCGTTTTGCTCAGGGCAAGATCTGAAGGACGCGCCTTCAGGAGGTGGAAAGCGATCATTGCGCGATTCATTAGAGCGACGCTATAATCCGCTCATTCGTGCAATGCGAAATTTGCCCAAGCCAATTATCTGCGCGATCAATGGTGTCGCCGCCGGAGCAGGTTGCTCACTTGCGCTTGCTTGTGATTATCGAATTTGTGTTGATAGTGCAAAACTTATCGAAGTATTTGTTCGAATCGGGCTTGTGCCAGATTCGGGTTCGAGCTGGTTCTTGGTGCGGAATGTTGGCGTTGCAAAAGCATTTGAACTTGCGGCTACGGGTGATGATATTCCTTCTGCAAAAGCATTAGAGCTTGGGCTTGTGAATCAAGTCGTCTCGGCTGATGCGCTCATGGGAGAGACGATGAAGGTTGCAACTGCCTTTGCAACAGGTCCAACGAAGGCGTATGGCTATATCAAAAAGATGATGGATAAAGTAGCCACGATGTCTTTGGATGAAGCACTCGATTACGAAGTGTATATGCAAGAAGCCGCTGGCAGAACAGAGGACTATACGAACGCTGTCGCAGCATTTAAGGAGAAGAAGAAAGCTGAATTCAAAGGAAAATAATTTTATGAAATCAATTGGAGTTATTGGTGCAGGGACGATGGGGAGTGGGATCGCTCTTTCATCTGCTATTGCGGGATATGATGTTGTCTTGCATGACATTGCAGATGAATTTTTGCAACGTGCGTATCGCAATATCGGCGGGTTAATGGATAAGATGACAGAGCGTGGAAAGCTCTCGATTCCTGAAGCGAATGCGGCAGCACTGCGCATCCGAACATCTTCTCATTTCGAGCATTTGAAGACCTGCGACCTAGTGATCGAAGCGGCAATTGAGAATTTGAAGACGAAGCAAGAATTGTTTAGCAGACTCTCTGATCTTGTTGGTGAAGAGACGATACTTGCAAGTAATACATCTTCGCTAGCTATCACTGCTATTGCAAGTGCTTGTCGCAAACCCGGACGTGTGCTTGGTCTGCATTTCTTTAACCCTGCTCACATTATGAAGCTCGTCGAGATCATTCGTGGTCAGGAAACGACGGATGATGTGATGTATCGCGCTGAAGGATATGTAAAGCAATTAGGCAAAGTACCTGTACTTGCAAAAGATACTCCTGGCTTTATTGTGAACCGCGTTGCAAGAAATTACTACGGCGAGGCATTCCGCATGGCAGGGGATGGCATTGCCACGATCCCACAAATAGATAACGTCATGCGTTCACATGGCTTTGCAATGGGACCGTTCCAATTGATGGATATGATCGGCATTGATGTGAATTTATCCGTGACGCAATCGGTCTATGACCAGTTCTTTGGTGAGCCGCGTTTTCGTCCGCATCTGCTTCAGCAAAAAATGGTTGAAGCAAATATGCTCGGCAAGAAAACAGGACGTGGATTCTATGACTATTCAGAGGAGAATAAATAATGGCTATCAAAGTTCTTGGAATATGCGGAAGTTTGAAGCCATATTCATCAACAGCATTCATAATCAATCTCGCACTCCAAGCCGCAAGGGAAAAGGGTGCGGAAATTGAGTTCTATGAGATATGCACTGCCGATCTTCCTTTTTGTGATGGGCGGAATGATGAAGATACCTATCCTGATTCAGTGCACGAGCTTCGCCGCCTTGTCAAAGAAGCGGAGGGTGTTATCATCGGCACTCCTGAATATCATAATAGTTTGACTGGTTCGCTCAAGAATGCACTTGATCTTTGCGGCTCTGAGGAATTCGAGCATAAGATGGTTGGGCTCATTGGTGTTGCTGGGGGAGGGATGGGTGCGATCAATTCGATCAATCATTTGCGGACGATCATGCGCGGCGTCGGTGCATGGAGCGTACCACATCAAGTTTCAATTGCAAATTCGGGGAAGATATTTGGCGGACCAAATCAACTTGCCGATCCAGCCTTAGAAAAACGGATTAAAAAACTTGGTACTGATGTTGTGAAGTTCGCAACGATGCTTACACAAGGATTACTTAAAGCCGAAGATCTATCATGATTACACAATTCTTATTATTTGTACTGACACTTATGGTGACTATTAATGCCGGAGATATTGCTCCGAATTTCAAAGCCCTTTCCACTGATGGCTCGACTATCTCGCTCGATCAATATAAAGGCAAAAATGTTGTTCTCTATTTTTATCCCGAAGATATGACCGGCGGATGTACGGTAGAAGCCTGCAACTTCCGTGACGATAAAGCAAAGTTTGAAGCATTGAATACCGTTGTTCTCGGTGTCTCGCTTGACGACCAGAACAAGCACAAACAATTTACAGAGAAAGACCGCTTGAATTTCCCTTTACTCGTTGATGAGGGTGGGAAGATATGCGCTGCCTATGGCGTGCCGCTTGAGGAAGAGAAATACCCTGAGCGTTGGACGTTCCTTATTGGTAAAGATGGCAAAATAGCAAAGGTCTATCATAAGGTATCTGTTCGCGTTCATAGCGAGGAATTGCAAAAGGATATTCAAGAATTGGCGAAGTAAAAAAAAATATAAAAATAGGGTGCGAAATTTGTCGTATTTTTGCACCATTAGTATAGTTCGTAACTCACTTTATTATTATTACAAATGACTATTAACGTCCAAAAAACGAATTGGAAAACGTTTGCCTGCGATGCAGTTGCATTCTTTCAACCTGAAGATAAAAAGTGGATCGCTGGTTCACTTGGGTATTATGATAAAGGCTCGGCGCTTCATGGCACTGCCTCGTCACTTATCGCTTCTGGCGATATGGCTGGAAAGAAAGATGAGAGCATTGTGCTCTATCCTGCAAACAAGGAGATCACACCGAAGCGTATGATCCTTGTCGGCTTGGGCAAGCCTGAGAATGTAACGCTTGAGATCGTTCGCCGTTCAGCATCAAAGGCTGCGAAGAAGGCTGTTGCGTTAAAGTCAAAAACACTTGCTATTTATTTGCCTTCTGTAAAAGGACAAAAGGGGTCTGCAATTGCTGCTGCGGCAACAGAGGGTATTCTCCTCGGACTCTATAAGTTTGATAAGTTCTTTAAGAAAGATGAACCTGCTGTCGAATTAAAAACAGTCACTTTCATCACAGAAGATAACGAGATCGCAGGTTCATCACTTGCCGATGTACGCAAATCAGTTGCACGTGCCGAGGTTATCTCTGCTGCGACGATCTTCGCTCGTGATATGGAGAATGAACCGTCGAATAACAAATACCCTGAGATCATGGGTAAGTGGGCACAGCAGGTTGCCAAAGAAACAAAGGGCGTAAAAGTCACTCTCTTTGGACCATCAGAACTCAAGAAGCACAAGATGATCGGTATTATTGCCGTGAATCAGGGAAGCGCCAAAGAAGGTCGCTTCATCATCATGGAATACCTTAACGGCAAGAAGGGCGCACAGCCTATCGTACTCGTCGGCAAGGGAATTACGTTCGATACAGGTGGTATCTCGCTCAAGCCCGGCGCGGGTATGGGTGACATGAAGAGCGATATGTCGGGCGGAGCAGCTGTCATTGCAACGATGAAAGCGATCGCGGCTTTGGGATTGAAAGTGAATGTCGTTGGTCTTGTTGCGTCGGCAGAAAATATGCCTTCCGGCACAGCAACTCGTCCTGGTGATGTTATCACGTATCCAAATGGCATCTCAGCAGAGATTGATAACACTGATGCAGAAGGACGTCTCGTGCTTGCTGATGCACTTATATGGGCGAAGAAGTACAATCCGAAGTCCGTTATTGACATGGCAACACTTACGGGTGCGTGCGTCGTTGCGCTTGGTCATATCACAACAGGTATGATGGGCAATGACGAGGCGATGAAGTTACGCCTCAGAAAGCACGGCGATGCCGTCTATGAGCGCGTATGCGAACTTCCGATCTATGAAGAATACGACGAGCTTATCAAGAGCGACGTTGCTGACATCAAGAACGTTGGCGGCAGATGGGGCGGCGCGATCACCGCAGCGATGTTCCTCAAGCGTTTCACGGATTATCCATGGATACATCTAGACATTGCAGGCACAGCACGTGGCGAATCTGCGACGGATTATGTCCCTAAAGGCGGCACCGGAGTCATGGTACGCCTCTTGACGGAGATGCTTACAGAAGAAGCAGGGATGTAATAAACATAGAACATATTAAAGCGCGGGTTTTTAACCCGCGTTTTTTTTTATGTAGTGACCGAATTATCGGAGCTTCTATTCATATTTATAGATGCGATTTCGCCGAAATTCAACCTCGGGAAATTCTGTTGTGCCTGTCCTGATTTTCATCTTAAATTGATCTCTCTATGAAAATAGTATCACGAGTTGTAGTCGTCTTAGCGATATTCTCTCTTTCATTGCAATACATCGGTTGCGGTGGCGCGGAGCTTTCCAGTGCAAGGTTATACCGAGGACAGCGTAATTACATCAAGGCGAACGAGCTGTTGCTCCAAGCATTGAAGAGTGACCCAACAAGCGACGATGCTTGGTCGCTTTATGTCGAAAACCTCTATAGTCTCAAAAATTATGAGAAGATAGCAGAGGTTATTGATACGGCACGTCTTTATGCCGTAAAGAATCGCGCAACGGTTGAGCTTGTGCGTCGCAATACATGGGTAGAGCTTTTTAATGGTGGTGTGAGTGCCTATGAGCAGAACCCCGATAGCAAAGAACAGCAAGCAGCCGCTATCTCTCTTTTGGAGACGGCGCGTAAAGTTGCACCGGAGCAGGTTGAGACCTACGAGCAACTCGGGAATGTGTATTATTCTGCAAATGATACAGCCAAAGCGATCGCAATATATCAAGAAGCTCTCTCGCAAGTGCGGCCAACTCACGATCAAGGTGTTGCACTTGGCTTGGCATTGAAGAATAGCCCTGAGGAAGCTGAAAAAGCTATCGGTGGTTCTCCTGCAAAGACGGAGATGATGCCACTCGTTGGTGGTGATAGCATCATGATCTATATCTATCCGAGCAAAGAAGGCTACTTGTATTTCGAGAAGACGAAGAAGACTCCCCGCAAATGGCAATTGACAGGTTGGAAGTTTACCAATAGTGACGCAGTCGGTATGCAGCCAAGCCGTATCTCACTTAATACGTACCTTCTCGTTGCGCAGTATTACCTCAATCGTGGCAACAATGCTCTTGCAATGAATAACAAAGCGCAGGCTGAGGTCGAGTTCGATAAGGTCGTGCCGCTCTTGGTTTCTGTTCAGCGCCTTGACCCAAGTGATGCATCTGCCGCAAGCATCATCCCGGATATTTACAAGAAACTTGGTCAGACAGATAAAGCGAAAGCTGAGTACGAAAGAATGCTCAGTGAGCATCCATCAAAGAATCTGTATTCTTCATACGGAGTAGTGTTGATGAACTCCGATGATTATCCGGGTGCAATATCTGCTTTCGAGAAGGCACTTGAGATCGACCCTGCATTCCAGAATGCACTCTTCAATCTTGGTGCAACATATCAGAATCAAGCCGCTGCAGTGCAGAAGAAAGATAAAAAACAGAACGTAAAGCCAATGGTTGAGAAGGCTGTTGAGTACTTCGAGAAGTCTTACACGGTCAGCCGTACGGATTATCTTTCTATTGGGTACTTGATCGAAGATTACGACATTCTTGGCAATAAAGAAAAGTCGAAGAAGTTTATGACAGAATTAGATAATCTGCGTAGCACAGATGCTGCAAAGGATTTCCAGTATTGGAATGCAGTTGGCAAGGCGTTTGCAAAGTCAGACCCTGCAAAGTCAACTGAGGCTTTCAAGAAAATGGATGAATTGATGAAGAAGTAATTATACCTAACACTTTATAATGGATACCAACGAACAACAAGGACAACAGTTACAGATCGAGCTTGGCGAGAAAGAAGCAGAAGGCATCTACTCCAACCTTGCGATCATTACACATTCTCCCGCAGAGTTTATCATTGATTATACCCGCGTTACTCCCGGAGTGCCACGTGCCAGAGTTCTCTCTCGCATTATTATGACGCCACAGCACATGAAGCTTCTCCTGAATGCGATGGAAGAGAATCTTTCACGCTATGAGGCGCAGTATGGCGAAATTCGCGTGGAGACGGGTAACAATCATCCGTTCGGCTTCCGCACAGGTCCTGTCCCGAGTGGTGGCAGTACACCAACAGGCGGTGGCGGAGAGATCGTACACTAATAATTTACAAAAAAGGAATCATGGTTACACTCACCGCACTTTTCAAAACGCCAGAGGATGCGCTTGGTTTTGAAGAACATTATATTAATGTGCATACCCCTCTGATGAAAAAAGTCCCGGGCTTGAAGAAGATGGAAGTGACGCGTTTTACGAAGATGCTCACTCCACCAACATCAACGCTCGGTGAACAACCGTACCTGCAATGCACAATGTATTTCGATGATAAGGATTCTTTCAAAGCCGCTATGGCATCGGAAGAAAACATTGCTGCCGGAAAAGACCTGATGAGCTTTGCCGCTCCTTTGGTATCGATGTGCATCGGATCAGTAGAAACTGTTACTTTGTAATATTCAGCGATCATGGCAAAACGCATATCACAAGAACTCAATCCCTATCAGGAAAAACGAAGTTTCAACTTTACTCATATCCTTTATGAGAAGAAGGATTATACTGCGACGCTGACGATCAATCGTCCCGAAGTATTGAATTGCCTCAACCTTACGACGCTTCGTGAGATGATGGTCGTTTTTGAGGATGTGGCATGGGATGATGATATTGCCGTTCTTGTAATTACCGGAGCTGGAGATAGGGCATTCTGCACGGGGGCTGATCTTCGTGAGCAAGAAGAATTCTTCCTCGGCAATCCGCAAGATTATTACAAGTGGATGGGTGTATTTATCGAGATGCACGAACGCCTTCGTAATATCGGCAAACCAACGATCGCGAAGTTGAATGGCATCGTCGTTGGCGGCGGGAATGAATTGAATATGTCGTGCGATCTGGCAATTGCAGCAGATAATATCTTTATCAAACAGGTCGGTGCGGCACGCGGCAGTGTTGCGGCGGCTGGTGCGACGCAATGGCTTCCGATCATGGTCGGTGATCGCCGTGCTCGCGAGATTCTCTTCCTCTGCGAGGAGATCCCTGCGGCAAAGGCATTGGAGTGGGGGCTTGTGAATCAAGTGGTGCCGAAAGCTGATCTTGATGCCGCAGTTGCAGTGATGTGTGAGAAGCTCTTCAACAAACTCCCGGAATGCTTGCGCTATGCCAAACAGCAGCTTAATTTCTGGAAGGATTTTAGCTGGCATTCGACGATCGGCTCCGCCCGTGATTGGCTTTCGATCCACAACCTCTCCGACGAAGTAACCGAGGGCATATCAGCCTTCAATGAGAAGAGGGAAGTAAATTATAAGAAGATTCGGAAGAAGAAGTAATTAGGAACCGCGTAGGTACTGCATACGTTTTGCAGTTTGAATTCGCCATCCTAGCTCAGTTGGTAGAGCAACTCATTCGTAATGAGTAGGTCGTCGGTTCAAATCCGATGGATGGCTCCATATTTAATAAGGGCGAGGCTTGCCTCGCCCTTTGTCTTTCATATGAGGAGATAGAAATGTTTGAAGAATTACAAAGTAAATTCGAGGGATTATACAAGAAAATTCGCGGTGACGCACGCCTGACAGAAAGCAATGTCGAGGAAGCTGTCCGTGAGGTGCGTCGTGCATTGCTTGATGCCGACGTAAACTATAAGGTCGCCAAGAAGTTTATTGAAGACGTAGAGTCCAAAGCTTTGGGTGCAGACGTATTGAAGTCTGTGAACCCTGAACAGCAGTTCATCAAGATCCTTTATGATGAGCTTGTTGCGCTTATGGGGTCTGAAGCGAAGGATATTTCGTATTCGGCAGAACTCCCGACCATCGTTATGGTCTGCGGATTGCAGGGATCGGGTAAGACGACCTTTACAGGAAAACTTGCAAATTACCTGAAGACGAAGAATAAACGCGCCGCACTTGTTGCCGCCGATATTTATCGCCCAGCCGCTATCGAGCAGTTGCAGATCTTGGGTAAATCCATTGATGTTCCAGTCTTTACCATTGATGGCTCGACCGATGCAGTAAAGATCGCAACGGATGGCGTTGCATACGCAAGGGCTAATGGCTTTGATGTTGTCATCATTGATACGGCGGGTCGCCTTTCGATCGATGAGGTGATGATGAAAGAGGTCGCTGATATTAAGGCGAAGGTCAAGCCTCACGAGATCCTCTTCGTCTGCGATGCCATGACGGGACAAGATGCCGTCACGACAGCGAAGGCATTCAATGATAAACTCGCATTCGATGGTGTCGTCCTCACGAAGCTTGATGGCGATGCTCGTGGTGGTGCTGCGCTTTCGATTCGTGCTGTTGTTGAGAAGCCGATCAAGTTTGTCTCTACCGGTGAGAAACTTGATGCACTCGAAGCATTCTACCCTGATCGTATGGCTTCACGTATTCTTGGCATGGGTGATATCGTCACTCTCGTCGAGAAAGCGCAGATGCAGATCTCCGAGGAAGATGCGAAGAAGGTTGAAGATAAACTCCGCAAGAATGAATTCACCCTTGATGATTTCCGCGATCAGCTTCAGCAGATCAAGAAAATGGGTTCGATCAAAGACCTCCTGAGCTATATCCCTGGTGTCAATCAGGCGGCGATCAAGGATGCGAACATTGACGATAAAGCGTTCAATAGTATTGAGGCGATCATCACCTCTATGACCGTCGAGGAACGCCGTTACCCTCAGCTTCTCAATGGCTCGCGCCGCGACCGCATTGCCAAAGGCTCTGGAACGACCGTCCCCGAGATCAATCGCCTTGTGAAGCAATTCACAGAGATGCAGAAGATGATGAAGAAGCTCTCCTCAGGCAAGGTTAGCCGCCAAATGCGTGACATGATGAAGAATATGCCAATGGCAGGGCAGTAAGACCGATCTACGTCCGACTTTTCCCGTAGGGGCAGGCCGCGCGTGCCCTCCCCACTATAATATAAGAGAAAATAGTGTTCTTTCCCACTTTTCTCCGTATATTTGCACATTAACCCACGTGTGTCTGTGCTAAAAAAACTTGGATTAAAGAAAAAGGTACGGAAAGTTCTGCGCTCGCCGAAGTTGCTTTTTATTGCGGCTACGGTTCTCGTGCTCGGAGCTACACTTTTATTTGCTAACAAAGGTATTTGGCGCCATGTCTCTTTGCGCCGCGATGTATCTGCACTTACGAATCGTGATTCGATTTTGGATAAGGAAGAAGCACGACTCAAGTACCGCGTTTCGATGCTAACGAATGAAGACCCGACAATGATGGAGCGTATCGCCAGAGAAAAGTATCACATGAGGCGAGGCGGCGAGACTGTCTATCGTGAGGAGAAAGCGCAATGAGCGAAGAGGTAGTACCGACGAATCATCTTGTGATCGGTGTTGATATTGGTGGGACGATCATCAAATGTGGTGTCGTTGATCTTAAAAAAGGAAAGGTCCTCAAAGAAATTTCAACTCCTACACCAAATGCAACTGCCAAAGATATTGCAAAACTTGTTGCCCGTCAGGTAAATATCTTGAGTCATAGTTATCCTGACATCATGAATGTTGGGATCGGTGTTCCGGGTTCTCTGAATGTAGAGCGTACACTTGTAAAATATCCACCGAATTTTCCGATGTGGCAGGAAGAACCTCTTGCCGAATATGTGAAAGAAGCTCTGCCACATTTTGATAGAGTGGCAATAGATAATGATGCCGATGCCGCGACACTTGCCGAAGCTACTTACGGAGCTGGGAAAGATCAGGACCTTTTCCTCCTCGTGACGCTTGGGACGGGTGTCGGCGGTGGCATTTGGATGAATGCTGCCGTCTTCCGAGGCTCTGAGGGCGGAGCAGGGGAGTTCGGACATATCTCTATTGCCTACGATGGTGAGCAGTGCAACTGCGGTTCACGCGGCTGCATCGAAGCGTATATCGGTAGAGATTATCTCATCAAGCGTACCGTTGCAAAACTTCTTGCAAGCAAAACTGCATCATCACTCCGATCGAAACTTCCACCTAATCTTCTCGACCCCAAAGATATAACCGAAGCCGCAATTGCAGGAGATACTTTTGCAAAAGATATATTGAAAGAAGCTGGCACTCTGCTTGGCGTTGCAATGGGGAATGTTGCCAAACTTCTCGATATTCGGACGTTCATCGTCACAGGTGGAATTGCTCAAGCGAAAGAGCTACTCCTTGCCCCAGCACAAGAATCGTTAGTGCGAAATGTGTTTATGAACCAACAACTTGCTGTTCGCATCCTCGAATCCAAATTAGGCAATAAAGCTGGCATCATCGGCGCGGCATTGTTAGTTCGGGACTAAAATTGTATCATTAATTGAATTCATTTATTTCCTCCTCCGACTCTACCCGGAGCCCTTTTGCCGTGTCTTATGATTGTCCCAGCATTAACGACTTAACTTGATGTATCCCTCTCCGATAGTTAAATAAAAGCAAGCGAACTGATGAGTGGTGCGAAGTACATTGTCAGCGTAGCCACAAAAAACCGCAATGAGCAATTCCTTGCCGCTAGGACTTATGGATCACTCCGGATCTGGAAGCTGAAGTAATATCGTTTCACAGTGGGCAAACAAAAAGCCGGATACTACAACAGTATCCGGCTTTTTCATTGGTGCTCCCTGCGGGACTCGAACCCGCGACCCAATGATTAAGAGTCATTTGCTCTACCAACTGAGCTAAGGAAGCGACGTAAAACTCTATTTCCATAAGAGAGAGTTCCAAAAAATGAGGTAATTTGCGTTAAAAGTCACACCATATATAATAAGATTTTTGCGCCACAAAAAAAGGGCACATCGGAATGTGCCCCTACGAAAAACGTTTTTTTTATCGAATGTGAGTATTATTCCGAGAACCAGCAACGCTTCATCGGGTTATTATCCTGAGCATTAATAGGGTAATCTCTTACCCACGGTTGGAGCATGTGATAGTCTTCGTCATAGAAGATAATGACTTGCGCGGCGTCGCGGACAGAAATCTGATCGGCTTGCGCCCACAGCTTCATGATCTTTGCGCGGTCAGTCTCTCTGATAGCCGCTTCATAGACCTTATCGAATTCAGCATTTCGATAACGGGTCTGGTTGATAGAGCTTGGTCCTGATGAAGGGATATTCTTGCCATAAAGCAAGTTCATAAAATTCTGTGGATCGGGGTAATCGGCAACCCAACCGAGACGGAAGAATGCCGCTTTCCCATCATCGATATTCGCTGTATGTTGTGCCCATTCGATGGTCAGGAGCTTTATGTCAAGACCAAGATTTTCCTTCAATTGTGCTTGGATAGCCTGCGCCACATCTTCATTACGACCACCGCCTTTATTGAGCTGTAACGTCAATTCAGGCAAGGTGCCGAGTTCTTTTTTGGCAATGTCAAGTTCTGCTCTTGCGCTATCAAGATTGAAAGAGAATCCTTTGACCTCCTCGAATGGATAGCCGGGCATTGAAGGCGGGATCACGCCATGCTCACCTGCGGCGGCGGCTTGATTTTTGAGAACGTACTTAATGATCTTCTTACGGTCAATAGCAAATGCTACGGCACGACGAAGATGTACATTCGATACGCCAGCCTTCTCGCAGTTGAAGCCGTAGAATTGGGTTGAAATTGCTGGTATCTTGAAAAGCTGAAATTTCTTATATTCGCCGATCAAGTTCTTGTTCTCATCGCATACCTGTTGGAAAAATTCGTTCGGAATGCGATACTGACGGTCAAGCTTCCCTGATTTGAACTGCAAGAACTCAGCCTTATTTTCCTGCATGAAGGAGAAATAGAGGGTATCGAGATAGGGGAGTTGATTGCCAACTTCATCAACATCCCAATAATGTGGGTTGCGGACGAGGATGCAATACCGAGCTTCCTTATAATCAACAAATCTGAATGGACCTGTGCCAACACCATGATGTGTGAAGTCTTTACCGTATTTCTCAACGGCTTCCTTCGCATAGATGAAGGCATTGCTGACTGCAACATAGTTGATGAAGGGAGAAAATGGCTCTTTGAGCGTTACGATAAATGTTGAATCATCTGGAGCCTGCAGACCTGATACGCCACCAGCAAGAGTAGCCTTGCTGTCAAAGTATTCTTTCGCACCTTTGATGACTTGGAAATAGGGGAGTGCAAGCGTATTCGTCTTTGGGTCGAGTGCGCGGCTCCAAGAATACACCACATCCTTCGCAACGAACTTCCGTCCTTTGCCACTGGGGAAACATTCGTCATCATTGAAGAGAACGTCAGTTCTGAGGTGGAACGTGTAGGTGATTCCGTCCGGGGAGATCTCGTATGCTTTTGCAAGTCCCGGTTTGAGGTTTAAGTCTTTATCAAAATCAAGGAGCTGATCGTAGATATTCTCTCCGATGTGTCGGCTGGTCACGTCATTGATCTGCGGGGGATCGACAGAGCGAAGGTCGCCAGTCTCGTTCATGTGGAATGTCCCGCCATATTTCTTTCCGCCCTTGACGTCGCGGAGCGAATGAACACCCTCTGCCTTATGTCCGCAAGAGGCAATGAGAAAACTCAGAGAGAGAATGCAAAGTAATTGTTTTTTCAACTGTATTGTCATAAAAGTGGTACCGAAAAGAAAACGAAGTATTGATAATGCTGAATTGGGGAATTCTATTCCCATAATGTTTGGGAAGAATGGAGAAGTAGTGAGTTATTCTCTATTCTTCACAGTATCATGGATTTGCCTCCTTACGGCACTTAGGGGGATCAAAACTCGTTTTACTTTGTAATGTCGCAAATCGCCGTAACGAGAAAGAAATTATCATATCCCTTCGCCGCTATCGTCGGTCAGGAAGAGATGAAGCTTGCGCTGGTATTAGCAGCGATAGACCCAGGCTTAGGCGGTGTTTTGCTCTTCGGTGAACGTGGCACAGGCAAGACGACGGCAGTGCGCGGTCTGCGCGAGATACTTCCGCCGATCGAGATAGAATCCGGAAATCCATATAACGAACTTCCGCCGAATGCTGAGAACCCTGTCAGTATTGCGCGTCCGCTGATCGATCTTCCTCTCGGCATTACCGAAGACCGTCTTCTCGGCTCCATCCATCTCGAACATGCGATCAAAAAAGGTGAGCGTGTCTATGAACCTGGCTTGCTCGCAGCAGCGAATCGCGGCATCCTCTATATCGATGAAGTAAACTTGCTCGATGATTCGATCATTGATCTCTTGCTCGATGTAGCAGCCAGCAAGGAGAATATCGTAGAGCGCGAAGGAATATCGGTGAAGCATCCTGCGGATTTTGTGCTTGTCGGTTCGTGTAATCCCGAAGAGGGCGAGTTGCGTCCGCAATTGCTCGATCGTTTCGGTCTTGCAGTGTTCTTGAAGAAGGAAGATGACATTGCCGAGCGTTCGGAAGTGGTGCGCAGAAGGCTTGCCTTCGAGGACGATGCAGAAGAGTTTAACGAACGGTTTGATCGCATAAGCGAAGAACTTCGCGATCAGGTTGCCGCTGCTATATCGAACATAGAGAATATCATTCTGCCCGATGCGACGGTTTCGCGTGCGTCGCAGATCGCGCAGTATCTCGGACTCGACGGACATCGCGGCGAGCTTTCGATGGTTCGTGCGGCGCGGGCATTGGCGGCATATGAATCGCGCCTTGCGGCAGAGCCTGATGATATTGACCGCGTTGCGGCAATGTGCGTTCGTCATCGCTTGCGCCGCGATCCA
Source organism: Kapaibacterium sp. (SeqCode) (assembly GCA_046598695.1). Lineage (GTDB taxonomy): Bacteria > Bacteroidota > Ignavibacteria > Palsa-1295 > Palsa-1295 > JBKJHR01. The sequence goes on along the minus strand of JBKJHR010000222.1, from coordinate 5,920 downwards.
CTTGATTCTTACGCCGGCGAAGGGAGAATAGAAGATGCCCTCCGTGCTTTCTGATCCTGCTCTCTCATGCTTCACAAATTCGGGCGCACATCTGCGAAGCATTCTGCTTGTTGGTGAGGACACCCATCAACGTTCTCTTGCACTCGCCGAGCGATTAGCTTCGCACACCCCTCGCAAAATTATACGCCTTCCGCAACACCTCACTCTCCATGAATTGGAAGATTTTTTCGGAGAGCATCCCGCCGAGAATTCTCTCTATATTGCCAATCATCTCGAAACGCGTTCGGAGCAGTTCATTGCACGGATATTTCAAGAAGTTGCAAGGAGCGGCATCGTCGTGATGAGTATCTATCCCGATGCGTTTGAAAGGGTTCGTTCATTTGCGAATAAGATCGATGTCATTGACATGGAGAGTGATGCGATCCCGAACGGAGATCGTAATACACTTCAATCGCTATGTGCATCGTCGAACGTTGATCGTTCTGTAGAGTTGCTGAGGCGCAAATGCGCCGAGAGCGAGATAACACAGTACGTGATCTTTCCGCAGATCCTCCTTCGTGGGATTGTGCTATCAAAGCAGGAAGAAGCATCAGAGACCAAGAAGAAGCAAGAGAGAGTTGAATCTCGACCAAAGACTACGGATGAACAAACCTTTGATGTAAAAGACGTGGATAGTACTATCCTCAAGAAGAATATCAAGCAAGAAAAGAAGACGCAAGCGTCATCTTCGGAGTTCAGCAGGTCAGGAAAGACAGCACAGAAAAGCGGAATGAGGGTTTCTCGGAAATTGCAACCGAGGAATATTCGTCATGGAAGATTCTCGCTCTATCATACACTGATGGCAAGTGCGCCGTATCAGCATCTGCGTAGAATCAATGCAACGGAGGATCTTGCAGTGCATCTTGAATCAACAGACATTCGCAAGCATCCATATATTTCTTCATCGGCACATCTTTCAGTTATCGTGCTGGATTCGAGTGGCAGTATGGCTAGCGCAGAGCGCATCCGATATGCAAAGGGGCTTGCACTGTCACTCGCAAAACACTCCTATCGCAAACGCACACATCTTGCGCTTATCGTTGCACGAGGTGAGAAGGCAGAGATCATCTCCCATCCGACGCGAAGCACATCACAGATCATTTACGCACTTCGCAAAACGCCAACAGGAGGAAGAACGCCGCTTGCATCTGGCATTGAAAATTCTCTCAACATAATTTCGTTCTTCAGAAAGAAACATCGTTCATCATCAAGTGACGTATCAATTATTACTGATGGCAGAGCGACTATTGAATCTACGAATACTCATTTTCAAAGAACATTATCACAGTTGCAACAGTATAAAACCGAATTACACGTGATCGATACGGGACGTGAGGTTGCTCATGCAGAGAACTTCGCGCGTACGATCGGTGCGGATTTTTTGCAAACAAAGAAAGCATAGTTGCTTCGCATACTTCTCATATCGCTCGAACGGACTCGCATCGTCGCTCTGAAAAAAGCGGCTAATGTCTTGCGCGCCGAACTCGGTGCAGAGATCGTGATAGAGAATGTTCGTGAGACAGATCTGCTCAGTGATAGTATTGTAGATCTTCCTGAGAAGGTGCGTAATACCGATGTGGTTATTACAAGCCACATTCTTTCCGATGATGCCGTTGCATTGATCAAAGATGCACTTATCCCTGAACGCCAACGTCTTATCATTTTGCCATTCAGCAGCGGTGGGGGATTGATGCGGCTCTTGAATGTAGGTGGGTTTTCATTCAAGGAAATTGAGAAACCTGAGCAGAAGAAAAGTGAGGGTGCATCGAAACTGCGGACTCTTTTGATGAGTATTGCTGGTGAAGATGATCTCACTGCTCGTTTGAAAGATCTGATGGAGCTTGCTCCGAAGCTCTTGCGCTTTATTCCCGGTTCTGCACAAGGTCTACGGTATTTCGTTGAGTCCTATCTTGCATGGCTTGAACCGAATGAAGCAAATACGATCTCGCTCTTAAAGATACTGCTCAAGCTTGGCGACGCAAAGTATAAAGATATTTTATATGATGCACCAACGGTCATTGCAAGTGACGGAATTTACCATCCGAAGCAGAAAGTGTATTTCAAGAGCACACATGTATTCTTATCATCTCTGCCCAAGGTTCATGAACGCAAAGTAGGACTTCTTCTTCCTCGAACAACGGTCATTAGCAATGACACAGGGTACATTGATGAACTCATTGCACTTTTTGATGAACAAGCAATAACTGCAATTCCCGTTTTCAGCGAAGCCTTTGATTCGCGCAAGACATTGAAGAAGTTCTTTGCTGATACGAATGGTACACCTACCATTCATGCTCTTGTAAACCTTACTGGCTTTCCGCTTGTCGGTGGTCACGTAAAAAGCGAACCTCAGAGCGCATCAGCTATTCTCAAAGAATTTGCAATACCATATTTTGCTCCAATAACACTTACACATCAATCCATCGCAGATTGGCAGCAAGCGCGTGAGGGACTTTCTCCTGTTCAAGTAGCAACCAACATTTGTTTGCCCGAACTCGATGGTGCGATCGAGCCGCTTGTCATAGCACATGGCGATACGGAACGTGGCAAGGACTTGATACAGCCGAACGCACAACGATTTATTGAGCGAGTGACAAAACGCATCGCTCTATTTACGTTATCGAATAACAAGAAGAAGATCGCCATTGTGCTCTATTGCTTCCCCCCTGCACGGGGCGCAGTTGGCAGTGCCGCATATCTTGATGTTGCAAAGTCACTACATAACACTCTTCTACGATTGAAGAGTGAGGGATATGATGTTACGGTACCGACAACATCAGAAGAAGTATTACACGATATAATAGGTAGTGGCGATTCATTTGCGTCATCAAGTACTCCGTTGAATGTTGCCGCAAAAATGACTGCGCGAGAATATCAACAGCTTGTGCCTATGTGGCGCGATGCGGCGAAGGAATGGGGCGAGCCACCGGGAGATGTAAATTCCGATGGCGAGAATCTGCTCATTCAAGGCAAGCACTACGGCAATGTATTTGTCGGTGTTCAACCGGGATTTGGATATGAGGGTGATCCGATGCGATTGCTTTTTACAAAGAATGCCGCCGCGCATCATGGCTTCCTCGCATTTTACGCCTATATCAAACACGTCTGGAAAGCCGATGCCGTTCTGCATTTCGGTACGCATGGTGCTTTAGAATTTATGCCTGGCAAGCAAAATGGATTGTCCTCGGAGTGTTATCCCCATGAGCTTATTGGCGACTTACCAAATATCTATCTCTACTCAGTTAACAACCCGAGCGAAGCGGCAATTGCAAAACGCAGATCGTATGCGACAACGATAAGCTACCTCACTCCGACAAATGCACGTGCAGGGTTGTACCGTACGCTTGAAGAATTACAAGCTCTCATTCACGATTATCATTCATCACTTGCAACCCCTGCGCGCAGACAGGTTGTCTTGGAGATGATCATTGAGAAAGCAAAGGAATGTCATTTTGATATTATAGATGATGTTGTCGAATCCTTGCAATCACAACTTGATGAAATTCGCTCTCGTCTTATTCCTCTCGGGCTTCGCATTGCAGGTGAACAACCTCAGGCAGAGGAATTGCTCGATCTCTTGAATGAGATGTCACGTTTTGAGAGACCTGAACTTGGCTTGCCTTCGCTCTTTGATATCCTTGGGAAGAACGAAGAACATCTTTCATTACTGCTTGCCTCACTTTTGAATGAGAATATTGATACGACTCTTTCCGTACTTCGATCATTAAAGTTTTCTCGTGCTGATCGAAAGTCTGCCGAGTCTATCATTCATTTCTTTCGCGAGTTGAAAGATAGAATTGTTGCAAGCGATGAGATCACACCGATCATTTCTGCATTAGAAGGGAAGTACACTCCACCGGGACCGGGTGGTGATCTGCTCCGCGTCCCACAGGCATTGCCCGTAGGGAGAAACATCACGTCGCTCAATCCACTTGCAATGCCTTCTGCCGTAGCAGCGCGTATTGCAAAACGAACGACAGGGCAGCTTCTCGAACGCGCACGAAAAGAAAAAGACGGAGCATATCCTGAATGTATCGGCATGGTGTTGTGGGGGCTTGATAACATCAAAACAGGCGGCGAAGCAATTGCGCAGGCATTTCATCTTCTCGGGGTAGAAGTCATACCCGACGCACTCGGAAATATGACACGTCTCAGAGCGATCCCTCTTGAAGAGCTTGAGCGTCCGCGTATAGATTGTGTATTTACGGTAAGCGGCATTTTCCGTGATATGTTCGGACATCAAATGAATATGCTCGATCAAGCGGTTCGCCTTGTTGCAAAGCTTGATGAGCCGAACGATGTGAACTTCATTCGTAAACATACGAGCGAACTCGCATCTCGCGGGATAAGCGAGGAAGAAGCACTCTACCGTGTCTTCTCGAATGCAAGCGGCACCTATGGGACGAATGTTGACTACATGGTAATGTCTGGCAATTGGGAAGAGCAGAAAGATCTTGCAGATATTTTCTCGAAGCGAAAAGGATTTACCTTTGGTGCAAAGCGAAGCGAGAAGCGCGCACCCGAAGTGCTTCGCGCACTTGCGGGATATATTGATACCACATACCAAAATCTTGATTCATCGGAGATCGGTATTTCCGACGTTGACCATTATTACGAATATCTTGGTGGATTGACGAATCTTGCTTCCGTCACCAGTGGGAAGAAGCCTAAGGCATACGTTGCTGATACGACTACGGCAACCGGAATCGTTCGCACTCTTGAAGAGACCGTTGCGCTCGAAGCACGGACGAAAGTGTTGAATCCGAAATGGTATGAAGCGATGCTCAAGCATGGTTATGAAGGTGCCGATGAAATTAAACGGCGCGTTGATTATACCTATGGCTGGAGCGCAACTGCTGATGCCACGCCAACGTGGTTTTATGATGAAGTGCATGAGACATACATTCGCAATGAGGATGTACGCGAGCGAATGCGCGAAGCAAACCCCGATTCATTCAATGCAATGGTAGAGCGTTTATACGAAGCACACTCTCGCGGATTTTGGGAGGCGAATGACAAACAGCTTCAGGAGTTACGCGACCTGCAAGATGGCTTGTTGGACGAAATGGAAGGAATGCAAGAAAAGAAATAACCGATGAAAGAGCAAGAACAAGAACGAAGATATGACGTTGAGATCACTCGTTGCATTCATCCAGAATGCGGAGGTGAACTCTATGAACTGATGTACGACGAATCTGTTAATTGGATCACCGTCGTCTATAAATGCTCGCTCTGCGGAAGAGATTTTACCGTGAAGATCGAAGTATAATTACCCCTGTCGTGTATTTACTATTGAGAGCACGAACGTGCTTGTGATGAGTATCATATTGATGCCGACAAGCATCGTGTAGCGTTTATGCAATCCATCGAATTCTGTTTTTGCCTCAACGTATTGTGCTGTTTCTTGCGGATGGTCGAAGTCCTGTATCGTTGTTCGCAGTTCATTCATTCTCCCAGTAATATTTGAGGAATAGAACCATAAGAGCGTAACCATAATGAATATCGCGGCGACTTCGATGATGCGAAGCATCCGATATTCCCCATTCCAATTCATTGCAAGGAGAATGATCGAGGTGACCATTGCCAGCACTCCGCAAACCCATTCGATGGTATTCATTCTTCCCATGATAATGCCATTCACGTGACCTGCAAGCGTCTTTGACGGAAGCTCATGGAATATCGGGGCGGCAACGGCGATGCCAAGCATCAAGAGTGAACCAAGCCACACACCGAGAGAAAGAGATTTCAGAATAGATAAGATCATTGTTATTTATGTTAACACTTTCCAAGCTTTTACTGTAACAATGATGGAAGGTTACTCGTGTCCTCTATAGAAAATTTTACAAATGGTAGCGCAGGCTCTTAGCCTGCGAAAAAAATA
>JBKJHR010000095.1:0-11644 GCA_046598695.1 Kapaibacterium sp. (SeqCode) | reverse complement strand
ACAACGAATCCCATTCCATTAAGGAAGTTACTCTTTTTACGCGGGGGAACAGATTCCGTTATGACATTTAATATAGCACTGGGTGCTGCAACCTACTCTGACTTACAAATTAGCTTCCGTGATAACGCGGCAACCCCAGGACAATTCACAGGAATAGGCACTGGTACGATTCCCGCATTCCTTTTCACAGGCCCGCTTACAGGAACAGTAGCGATGCAAGTAACACTGAGTATGCTTGGCAACTTCGTGATGGCGATCAGCGCACGAGATAATGTAGGTAACTCCTCGATGTATGAGATGGAATGGGTTGTTGTAAGATAAGGAGAAAAATGAATGCCCAAAGTACCATGTAAAATGAAGAGATGGGTTCCACCTGTCTTAGCTCATAAGGAATATACCTATGGCGGTAATACCGGTGGAGGCCAAACAGGTGACGGTTCAATAAATTGGATTGAAGTATTGGTCCCAGAAGTTCCTGGTTATTATGAAGAATACTGGACTTTGTGTGATCTATATGATGTATCTTTGCTTGGTGGTGCTAATGCTTCTATCTTGCTGGGTGGTATTCGTGGTGCAAGACCAGTTGATTCCAGCTTTTTAGATCAGTTTGATGCTTCTCATGGTGGCGTTCGTGCTCGCGGGGGTGATCCTAACGACATTGTAGGAGGGAAGGGTAGTTTTGATGTGGATATGGGTAATGGTAGCGTTGTCATAGTCAATAACGAGGCACAGGCACTTGGTATGCAGGATTGGTTTCGACGACACCCCTTACCTGATCCTAATTTTCGAAATGGATTTGGGCCGGGTATGAAATACGGCGGTACTCCCACTCTTGCAAAAGATGAACATCATATTACCACACCTGGTGGAGACGGAGTTAAACGTACCTGTGTCTTTACCGCTCTCTCTTCCCAAAGAAAAAAAGGTATCATATCAGTTGGGGACGAAAAAGGACCAATTGATACCTTTGATTGGTATATAAAGGACTCACAAGGAAATTGGGTTGAAAATCCTCTCATTAACAAATATGGTATAGACCTTACGAGTGGGTGTTCGTGTACTAATCCACCACCCACAGTTAATCCCGGAGATGTCGAAGATTTTGATGTTGACACCGTTTGCTGGTCAGAGACTAATATTGAAAATGGTCCAACAATTCAAAACAGCATAGAAGATATACTAAAAGTACAAAATGGATTGGTACGTGTGGGCAAACTTTTGAATAGCGAAATCATAAAAAAATATTTCGAAGATTTAGAGAGTCAATGCCCATCCCTTAAGTATTTGCTAGATTGTCTTAAGGAGAAGTCTTGGAAAGATCTAAAAATTAACATCATCAATCCAGGTCCGATTACTGCTTCAGGTAAACTCAAGAAAGCGCAGATACCGCTTCGTGATAAGAATGGAAAACTTATTTTAGATAAAGATGGGAACGTTACATATAAATTTTATTATGTTGATGACAATGGATTTTATTTTAGTGATTATGAAGCGCAAGTAACACGGAATATTGATTCCGACAGTGTTTGGACATCAAAAGATGATGTTGACCATATTGATATTAATATGCCAGTAATAGACTTTGATTCAACACGAAATGGGACCGATCCTGAAATCTCTATGATGTGTACTTTGTTCCATGAAATGGTTCATGTATGCGGTGGTGGTGAGATGGAATCATATTTTCTTCAAAATAAAATTTTTGGCGAATTATATGGAAAAAAATATGAGACTAGTGTAGACAGCACAAATATCAGTCACCAATTTGATATAGAGGATTACCTCGTTAGAGGAGAAGATCCTACTAACGTGAGTGATGGTGTTAAAAATGGTACTTATTTAAATTACAAGAAAGGTGAAGGGTTTGGGTGCAGAGCCAGTATCCCTACGCCAATTATAGATAAACCATTGTAAAATGTTGAAATATATTTACACAAGTCTTATGATCCTATTAGTCTCCTTCGTCAATGGAAAGGCTCAGACTGAGTTTATTACAAGTAGTATTCCAAAAGATTCTGTCATGAGCATGTTTAGTAAGAATGCTTCTATAAACATTACTAAAATTCTTGGAGTAGGGGACTCTAATATTGAAGCTTTTCGATTTGATAGTGTTAATCTTTGTAGTATGACCGGATATTGCTATGTCTACTTCTATAGGAATAAAGTAAGTTCTATTTATTGGGGCTACGAAGTTGATGTATATGATACAAGTAAGTTAGAATTGTGTGTCCGTAGCGTTTGTCCTGATTGTTCTTTAAAAGGCCGAGATGAATATTATACAATTTATACATCTCGAAGAAAGTCTGTGCTTATAGACGGGGAAATTAAAAAAAGCACGGTCTGCAATTTTAGTTATGGGAGTGGATTCATTCGATACATCGTAGATATGAAACTTCCTTAATATAAAATTTAAAAACATAAGTTACTACAGGTATATGCTAAAAATACAGATTGCCTTCCTTTTGCTCACCCTCTGTTCTTGTAATGATTCATTCCAAGTACTTTACTATCGTATGCCTAAGGATTCAGTTCTTTCTGTCTTGTCACCCTATGTGATGAGTGAGATACAAAGCTATCGGTCTAACGAAGTGTATGAGGTAACCCTTGACAGTGTCCTACTTGGTGGACTTTACGGACGGTATGAAATAACTTTTGTTGCTGATTCTTTAGAGCAATTTTATTGGCACTATGAGATTCCTTATTCCGATACTTCCTACAAAATTATAGCGCAGAAAATCATTGCATTACTTGGGTCTACCTACAGAAAAGAATATGGGCAAAGTTATGGGCACCAAAGAGAGACTTTTTTTTGGGATATTGTGCGCCCCTCGATTACACAATACAGAATGAGTTTGCTGTCTGACTCTACTTTAGAATTCTCTTTGATCTCTTTGTTATACAAGCCCCCTTCAAAGCCTATCAGATAGTAGGATTTGATTACTATAACCATAGATTTTCAAGAAAATCCTTCTATATAAATTACTTTTTTTGCAGAATCTCAGCCCTCATACCTGAGAAAGTTGTCGTATATTTGCATCATGAGAAAGCATGACACATCTACTATAACCTCAAACGGTTGGCTCCGAACGGGCTTGGTTATTCTTGCACTTATCCTCTGTTTTGCAACAGAAGTATACTCCCAAGGCAACCTATCGCAGGATACTATAGAAAGAACACCGGCGAAAGAAGAATGCAATTGCAAAGCATCTCTTCCTCTTGAAATTGGGGTGACTTCTATCGTTTGGGGGGTTCCGTCATATTGGTCATGGAGAGTCGTATTCGATCGCGATTCATCAGCGATTAATCCAACTACGTTGTTTATTGGTCCATCGCTTTTTCTTTTGATGCTGACTTTAGGTCCCATAGCTGAATTGACATCGGGCTGTGAGGCATCATGGTGGCATACGCTCTGGATCGGTCTTGGAAGTTCAATCTTAGCAGTCATTGCCTATATGCCTTATGGCTTTTCTCATCCATTGAATCCCTATAAATTTAATTTGCCTGAGTATCTGGTCACAGGTGCGCTTCCCGCTGTAGCGTCATCTATCATTTTTAATTTATTTCTTGAACCTTCCCCCGATAAGGATAAGGCATTCTTTGTTTTTCCGTCGTTCGGCTCAGAGAATTCGGCTTCGTTAAACTTTATGTATAAGTTTTAGGGATTCGCGACAAAAACAATACGTATATTTGCATCATGAGAAAGCAGAACTCATCCATATCTTTACAAAGTCGGCTCCGAGCTGGCTTTGTTGTTTTAAAGGGGGAAAGTGCGAATGTGTAAACTTAGTGTGTTCATTTATAAGGAGTTAGCATACCCTAATTGGGGAAAGGATGAAGGCGGAAGGATGAAAGGGCTCAACGGCAATGTGTAAATTGTAGGCACCTGCTTAGGGAGGGGTGAATCATTATTTACATTTGCCATGAGAAAGCAGAAGTCATTCATCATTCTTACCAAGTCGCCGCTGTCTATGAATTTATGTTTTTTTATAGGTTTTTGCGTGTCAAAAAGTGGGTCAAAATAATTCAGATTTAAAGTACCAATCGGGTTTTTTTGTCTTATATTTGTATTGGATGTCTGCGTCGTAATGCCTTTCGTCGCGGAAAAAGTGGGAAGCCACTAACAGATTTTTGCTTTATCGTTTTTGCTTTATCAAAATATACGACAATGAAGAACCGTAGCCTGATTCCCATGGCGCTTGTGATCGCCTGCATTTCGTTCTCTTCTATTTCACCACGAATGGCTTCTGCACAAGGAACCGTCGGTGCGCGTGCGCTTATTTTAAGCGATACACTCGGACACGTCGTGAAGATCATTCCGCCACTTACTGGTGCGCCCGGTACATGGATCTACGAGATCCCTGTTCGCCGCATTACCGAGACAGGTTACCCAACGCTCGAAGAGAATGTGGAGTTGACGAATGCGAACATCGCACCATCGCAATTCAATGGACTTCATGGTAATCAGAAGGTGCAGTCAAATCTTGATAACGAGCCATTCATCACCTTCCAAACAGGTTCTAATAATTTGTCGAACAATCGCGTCGCCGCCGCAGGAACAGGCATTAGTCTTTCTACAGCAGGAGCAGATAATGGAAACTTCACGATAACGAATTCGGGAGTGATATCACTTACGGGCACATCGAACCAAGTGAGCGTTTCTGCCGCGACTGGTTCGGTGACGTTGAGTTTACCGCAGAGCATCAATACCGCAGCGACACCACAGTTCGCAAATGTGAACTTGACGGGGCTTCCGGCAAGTAGTACATTTTCGAATATTGTCGTTTCCAATGGCGGAGTGTTGCAGACGCGAACAACGACCTCACTTGGCTTTGTCGGTGGAAGTGAGCCGTTTCTGACATTTGCTGTTGGTGGAAGTTCGTTGACAAATAATAGGGTAGTGACGGCTGGAAATGGTATCTCGATCGTTAATGGTGCAACGGATAATAGCAACTTCACAATTACAAATACTGGTGTTACGAATGTCGGGCTTTCTTTGCCGAATATCTTTGATGTAACGACGTCGTCCGTGACAACAGCAGGCACACTTACTGCAGGGCTTGTCTCACAAACGGCAAACACATTCTTCGCTGCACCATCAAATGGTGATGGAAACCCAAGCTTCCGCACGATCACCTCAAATGATTTTGCAAATATCTCATGGACAATGGATGGCAATGCTTATTCAACAGGACAATTCATTGGCGGAAGAGACGGTAACCATGATCCACTCGAATTCCGTGTGAATAACATACCAAGCCTTCTTCTTACAGAAAACCAATCCTTACAGCGTCATTCTGATGCTCTTGTACGTGGCTATTATAGCGTTGATATGCAGGCTGATGCTCCAACAAATGATAACAATATTGCAAGGGGTGATTACTCTGTGATTTCAGGCGGCTATGATAACTCCGCAACCGGTGGCTATTCTACAGTCTCGGGCGGTTCAGGAAATACTGCGACAGCGTTTTATTCGACCGTCTCTGGAGGACAAGGCAACATTGCAAGCAATGTGCGTTCAACCGTTTCGGGCGGTTATAGAAATACCGCAAGTGCACGTGGTGCAACGGTTGGCGGTGGCGGCTATGATGGCGACGCTGGCGGGAATACTGCTTCAGGAATAGCTTCTACGGTCTCTGGTGGTTGGTCAAACGAAGCAAGCGGGTACTATGCTAATGTCAGCGGTGGTCAATTAAATACGTCTTCAGCTTTTGGCTCTACTGTTGGTGGTGGTTCTGGTAATTATGCAACGGCAGAGGTTTCAACGGTCGTTGGAGGACAAGATAATCTTGCCTCCGGCGATCGAAGTGTGATCGTTGGTGGTACGTCAAATACAGCATCTGGCATCTACTCAGCCATTGCAGGTGGGTACCAAGCAAGCACGACGATGTTCGGAGAGTTAGCACAAGCAAGTGGCGCATTTGCAAATGCTGGTGATGCGCAACGCTCAGAATTTATTTTGCGACGTGCGACAAGCGATAGTATCCCGACGGAGTTATACCTCGATGGCTCATCATCGCAATTGAATATACCAAATAATACAGTATGGAATTTCGTCGCTCATGTTTCTTCACTTTCAAGTACAGGTGATGCGGGTGCGTATGAATTGAAAGGACTCATTAAGAACATCGGTGGTACGACCTCCATTGTTGGGTCGGTACAAGTTTCAGCTATAGCCGAAGATCAAGCTGCATGGGATGTCTCGGCAAGTGCTGATGCGACAAATAATGCACTTTCGATCAATGTGGCTGGTGCGAATGCAACAGATATTCGCTGGGTCGCTTCGGTGAGGATAACACAAGTGACCTATTAAGAAGTGCGGTAGCAGTTAGAAATGGGCTATTCAACGATCAATTTCTAACTGCTAATCGCTCAAGAGATCGTAGAGATATTTGACGGTTCTTACGACAAAGACAGGGTTTCCCTGTTTCACTTTGCGACGAGAATCGATACGAGAGATTTCGTTTGCCTTGCGAATAACTGCCTTGGTTAGTGTTTGAAAATCTTCCTGCGGTAGGGGGGAGCGAGTAGTACACGTCAATCGCACTCAACAATTCTTTCTTATCCCCATCAACCCAAGCTAACTATGCAGTGAGAGATCGTCTCTCAATATCGTGCAAACGTGTCGTCAGATCACGTAAATCTTGGACGAATTTGTATGGTTCGGTAAAAAAATTTTGAGAATGTCCCTTGTAAGAGGGGATTTGTACCGTATTTTTGTTCCGAATTAACAGTATTTCTCATTTATTTATTTCATGAAAGCTATGAAGAAGAATATCATCCTATTGACAATTGCATTTCTGGTGACACTTCCGATGCTCGGCAAGGCGCATTTCGATAAAGGAACAACGATGTTGGGACCACATATCGGCTTAGGGTCGTATGGTAATGCGTTCACCGTTGGTGGGAAGCTTGAGTTTGGTGTGACCAAGCCAGGCGATGCAGGTCCTGGTGTCATTGGTATTGGCCTTCGCGTTGACTATCTTTCAATTGGCGATGGATACTCACTCATTGGTGTATTAGGTTCGGCAAATTATCACTTTAAGGTTGGTGATGGGTCATGGGATCCGTATCTCGGTCTTGGACTCGGTTATGCGAGTTTTTCAGGTGGTGGTTTATATGGAGTGAGTGGTATTCAATTTATCGGTAATGCCGGTATTCGTTATTTCATGTCTAGGGCATTAGCACTCCGTCTTGAGCTTGGCTCAGGAATATCATATGCCGTTTTTGGTATTGATTTCGGAATTTAAGAGAATTTTCTCTCACGCCGATAGAGACCCTATATGCGAATCACCAATCGTATATGGGGTCTCTTTAGCTTTTTTTCATTCAACATTACATACATATATAATAATGAAATTCTTTGTTACACTCTTATTTGTCTTAAGCATTTGCGGCATTGCAAACGCACAGATCACGATCACATCTGCTGAGTATCTCGCAGCATTAATAGCACCAACAAAACCTTCGGTAAGTTATTCGTCGTATGATACCACAGGTATGAATGCGTTGATCGCCCAAAGCGGAGCTGCTCAAACATGGGATTTTTCCCATTTCACTTTTACGAAAGATCAAAATAGTGGCGGTTCACAAATAGTGAATGTTGTGCCATTCTCTACAAATGGTGGACCACTTGCAAATGACCCCTTATTTACTACGGCAACACACATCGTAGAATTTGAACAGACAAGCACAACAAGTACTGACACGGTACGCTTTTACGAATATGTAAAAATAACGGCGTCAGAGGTTGCCGTTTGTGGTATTGTTATCACAGACAGCCTTGGTAAGGGCTCGATCTTGTTTGCATACGGACCGCCGAAGGTCCAGTACAAGTTTCCACTTACCTATCAATCAAGTTGGACGTCTTCATCGTATGAATATGGATTATATACTGATACCACGAACGGTGCAACTCATTATAGTATTGAGGAAGTCACTGTGGATGGATATGGGACGCTCGTTACTCCGACCTCAGCACATTCAAAAGGTGGAGTGCCATTGGTAAGCACGGAGACTTTACGGTTAAAAACAAAAGTAACCAGTATTTTTGGAATTCCAGGAGCATTAGATACTTCTTCCTATTATAATTTTGGTTGGTCAACCAAATCAGGGCATTCGGCATCCATCTTCACAAACCCTGCTATGAATGCTATCTCGGCGTCATATTTGTCAAACGCGACAAATGGTGTGGATGATATCAAGAATGGGGAGGCATTAGAGTTACATTTGTCATCGAACCCTGCTTCTCAATTACCAACCATCCTTACGTATATAGTGCCTGAAGCAGGAGCGACACAAGTGGTGCTCATGGATGCGCTTGGTCGTGAATCTCGGATGCTCTCGAAAGGGTATGCAAATGCCGGTGCGAATAGTGTTTTGATCGATCCTATGACTCTCTCTAATGGTACATACTTCATTCAAGTTGTATCAGGGAATTTCAAAGCAACCCAGAAATTGGTTGTATCGAAGTAATTTGTAACGCATATCGTTTTACATTACAAGAACCCTTCAATATCATAATTGAAGGGTTCTTGTCTTTTTGGTGAAGATCTGAGAATGCAGTACTATCGTCCTACTGCCCCCTTAAAAGGAAATTCATATTTCAAAGTATAACTTGCAGAGATATTTTTGCGTATTTCATCGAGTATGCCCTTCAAGATGAAGAGCTCGTCTGTCGTATAATGCTTGCCTTTGGTTTTCTTTGCGATCCAATCCAATTTGCCGTCAGGTTCAACGCGGTAACTCACCGTGTACAGTGTTATCGGCAGTGCAAGAATGTATTCTTTCAACGTGGAGATATTGCTTGCACTTGAGTTATCTGCTCCATCGGTAACGACAATAACGATCTCTTGGCGAAGCGAATCGCCGGAGAGCTTCCTCTGCGTAATTCGTCGCAATCCCGTAATAAGGGCATCATAAAGTGGTGTGAAATCTGAACGGATGGTGTCATACGAATGCCAGAAGTCTTTAAGAGCTACCCGATCGGAAGAAAAACCTGAGAGTGCAATAAAAAGCTTATTCCGGCTTGATTCGTAGCTCGGTTTGCGTTCGTTGTTGTCGAACGTAATGATATTACCAACGAAACCGTTTGCGATTGAATCAATGAATTCATCCAAGTATTTCGTAACGGAATCATAAGAATGAAACATCGAGGCGGAGTTATCAAGGATAAATGTGAGGGCAAGGTCTTTGCTGGTGACATTCTGCGTTTCACGGCAGGAAAGAATGACGGCTGTATCGCCGTTGCGGGTGATGAGAAAATCTTCTGGTTTGAGCTTGGGAAGATGGTCGCCCTTGTCATTCGTAGCTCGAATTACGACAGAGTCAAGATCAGAGGTGAGCAGGAAGACGGTCTTTGCATCAGGCTTCTTGAGCGTAACGGAAAGCGGATTGCCGAACTGCGCGAACGCTGAAGAGGTGAGGAGAAGTATGAGCAGGAATGATCGTAACACACCTATTTAACGCGCCGACCAAGAAGAGGTTTCCATTTTCTAATATACTCAGTACGACTATATAGGCGGTGGATCATTTTTCCCTTGGGGGACTTATCCACGAAAAAGAATATTCGCTATTTCCCCCACTTTTTTGTTGTAAATTTGCACAATACAGTTCAACGACCTTTTTCGCCCCAAATATGAAATTTTCCGCACAACTTAGTGATCTGAAGGCAATTCTACCCAAAGTAACGGCTGTTATCCCGTCGCGCTCGACCCTTGCACAGCTTGAGAATATCCAGCTTGAGCTCAAAGCGAAGAAATTGACCATGATGGCGACCGATCTGGAAATTTCCGTTCGCTCATCTATAGATGTTGTCTCTAAGACCGAGGGTCTGATCGCTATTACCTCACGTCGCCTCAGCGACATCGTCCGCTCGCTTCCTGACGGCGACCTCAACTTTGCACTTGATAAAACAACGCGCCGCGTGACGCTTCAGACAGCCACAGGTAACTATACGATGGTTGCCGCTGAATCAAGCGACCTCCCTGATATGATGCAGGAGTTCAAGCCCGATGGCTCGACAAAGACGACAGGCGCAGCGATCAAGAAAATGATCTCGACGACGATCTTCGCTGCGAGCACCAACGAATTCCGTATTTCCATGATGGGCTTGCTTTTTCAATTTTCGCCAGACGGCACAACCTGCGTCGCAACGGACGGGCATCGTCTCGTAAAGATCACGAATCCTGAGATCAAGACCGATGCAGAGCGTGATGTGATCGTGCCATCAAAGGCAGTAAACTTGGTCGTGAAGTCATTCGCGGATGACGATGAGGTAACGATCAATTTCAGCGCAACACAGATCGAGTTTAAGAGCGAGAACACCTCTATTCTTTCGCGTCTTATTGACGAGCAGTATCCGAACTACGAAGCGGTAATTCCTCGTGAGAATGAGAAGACTATGACGATCGCAAAGTCACAGATCACACAATCGGTAAAGCGTGTAATGATCTTCAGTGATAACGATACACGTCAGATCCGCTTTCAGCTTGCAAAAGATGATCTTGGTATTCTCGCCGATAATGCCGATGAAGGTGCAGAGGCAAATGAGCATATCCCCTGCGATTATAGCTCTGACGATCTATTGATCGGTTTTAATGGCAAATTCATTGACGATGCACTCTCGCACATCGAAGGCGAAAGCGTTAATCTTCGATTCTCAACCCCAACACGTGCCGTTATACTCGAACCCTTCGAGCAAGGCAAGGAAGAGATATTGATGCTCGTCATGCCTGTGAGATTGAATGCGTAGTTGATAAACATTAATGACAATGTCATTGCGAGGAATGTCGCGTAGCGACTGACGTGACAATCAAAAACATCGAGGTACGCTGAATAGTATTTGGATTGCCACGTCGCTTCGCTCCTCGCAATGACACAACTATGTTTGCACACTCACTTCATATTCAGAATTTTCGCAATCATACCTCCACCGAGATCAAGGGTTTTGCTCCGCTAATAAACGTCATCATTGGGCAAAATGGGGCAGGGAAGACTTCTGTTCTTGAAGGATTATCCGTTTCAGCACTTACAAAAAGTTTTACCGGAGCCTCTGATGCGACTCTCATTAAGACAGGTGAGATAGATTATTCCATCACTGCAGGATATACGTCATCCCTCGGCGTAGGTGTTCATGTTAGTATTGACTACCAACTCGGTCCGCCCTCGAAGAAAATCATTTTCATCAACAATGACAGACTTCGCTCAAGCGCAGACCTCATCGGACGGATTCCGATTGTTGCACTTACTCCTGATAATAAGGTAATAACGAGCGGCTCGCCGGATGAACGCAGACGGTTCTTAAACCTTGTTCTCTCACAGGCATCGCGGAAATATCTTGAGGATGAGATCGAGTATCGTAAAGCATTAAAGCATCGCAACTCCTTGCTTAATGATCTTGCGAAGAAAAACTATTCACTTCAATCTGCAAGATCACAGATAGAACCCTGGACGGAGATGATCGTGAAGTTTGCTGTTCCGATCATGGCGCGAAGAGCGAAGTTCATTGAGGAGTTTCGCCCGTTCTTACTGGAGAGCTATCGTTTGCTTTCTGATGCAAAAGAAGAACCGGAGTTCCGATACTCACCCATGAATATGATGGAATGGAGCGGTGGACATGATTTTGAATCGCTGATGCGGAGACAGA
>JBKJHR010000071.1:0-21951 GCA_046598695.1 Kapaibacterium sp. (SeqCode) | reverse complement strand
TCCAAAATATCTTCTTTCGACGCTCCCACGTTATGCGCACCCAAAATATGCGAAAACAGCTGTCGTTTCCAGGCAAGTTGGGTGAGAATTGCGACGATACAAAGTTCACGGGTCTGGACTTCCAGCCCCAGACGCGAAAGCGTCTTCCCATATCCTTCTACCAAAGCCCATTGCGCCAACTCCGGTGAGAGCTTCAGCATTTCTTCACGCACACGAACGGCATTTCTGGAATAGATACGAGTGTAAAGCTCCATCCCCCTTTCGGTGAAATGATCGTAATTCATATCATCGGAAAGTCTGTCATGCGTTACCCCAAAAGCATGAGAAAGGGCACGCAAAGCCTCAAGCGCAGCAGGAAAGCCAACAAAAAGATACAGTTGAAGGAAAGCCTCATACACCTCCTCAAAGGTACATTCATCTGTCGCCTTCATAGCCTGAACATGCTCCCGAAGCGCATGGGCATATTCAGGTCTCGTGGCGAGAGCTGAGGCGGTAATGAGTGCAGATACTTTTTTCAGTAGCACAGAAGTCCAAAAAAAATAAAACCGGTAGACCCGCGAGCTTTAGCCCGTGTTCCCCTTCTCAAGAATAATTAATAGCCCAAGATGTCAATTACGACACACTCTCGGCGAAGTTAACTCATGCCCTATCAAATCTAAACAGCACTATTTCACGATTTGTTGAGTTGTAATGCCACTTTGTTGACAAATTCAGATCATTTCGTGGAAAACCGTACAACGTTTCTATCACTCATTCTTTTTACTGTTATCGTAGGTGTGACCCTCGGCACATCATCTATACGCGCAGGTGGATTTTCCGTAAAATCTCCAAAAGCAGGCGATAATCATTGCATTGGCGATACGATCTCTATTCAGTGGAAAAATCCAAGCCGTTCAATGCTCACCATAGAAGTATCACCAGATAATGGCGCTTCATGGCTACCCATTGCACATCCTACAAAGAATGATAGTGCATATTCATGGCTCACTCTCCCGAGCGAAGCAGCTTCAGGGAAATATCTTGTGCGTCTTGTTGATAGTGCGTATAATCAAGTTGCAATAAGCGGTATATTCGCGCTTGGTACCCCAGCAAAAATCGTTCAGCCCCCATTAGATGTGATCGTACCATTTAATGCGACTGTTCGTTACATTGCGAACGTCTCTGGTGTCCCCAAACCCGCTATTCAATGGTTCAGCTTGGATATTCTTCATGGATTATGGATACCCATCCCCGGAGAAACACGCGATACGTTGACATTTAATAAAGTATCTGGTTTGCTCAACGAGACATATTACCGATACACAGCGACAACACCATGTGGTATGGTGCGGAGCGACTCAGTTTTTTTACGAGTCATAAATCCGCTCAAGATCGCTACGCCGAATGGCGGCGAAAGTTGGGAAGAGGCTTGTTCAACGTATGACGTTGTCTGGGAGCCAGCCACTATTCCTGGTGTACTCTTCGATATTTATTTTTCTGAGTATGGCGGCGGCGGTATATGGCATCCGCTGATAAAAGGTGTTTCTTCCTCACCGTATACCCTTACCATACCACCAACTTTTGCAGTCAGCGATAAATTCTTATTCTATATTGCACCTCGCTCCACACTTTGGAGACCTGATACTAGTGATAATCTTTTCGAAATTCGCCCCGGTCCTGCAAAGCCTCGTATCACAATGCAACCGCACGATACAACTGTGTGGAAGAATGACAATGCAAGTTTTTTCGCGTCATCATGTGCTCAATCCGCACCCAGCACCATTTGGCAAAAAAGTACCGATCAAGGCACGAACTGGTATCAACTCGATGACCAGGGTGAGGAACTCAGCTTAAAGAATGTATCAAAAGCGGATAGTGGGTCATTCTACCGTGCACGATTCGTCAATCCATCAGGCTATATCCAAACGCAGATCGTAAAGTTGAAGGTCTTGGGCGATAGCATTCCACCAAGCTCCCGTGTCAATGACGAAAAAGAATTGTCCATAAGTATATCACCAAATCCAACACAAGGAAAGCTAACCGTCTCTATTATTGACGCAGACGAGCGACCTATTACTCTCTGTGTCATAGACATGCTTGGCAATACAATACTTACTCAAACACAGACAGCAACCAATATTCCGATCGATCTTTCCTCGTTAGCGAATGAAACATATATTCTCCGACTTACGCGAAATGGGAAAGTGAAGTCATTCAGAATCGTAAAACAATAGAGAGCAGATCTTATAGTACGATAAGGGAGGAAGTCTGTGTGCCGTTGATAACATCCCACACAAGTTCTGCGACTTCAACTGGCTCAATGACCTTACCGGATTCATTCATCTTGGCAAGACCTGCTTCCGCTTCTTCTAAGGATTTTCCGGTTCGGGATGCAATGTTTTCAATACTTTTTTGAAAGATATCTGTACGCACAAATCCGGGGCAGATCGTTGCAACACGTATTCCAAACTTATTCAATTCAACTTCTAATGCACGTGACAAGCCAAGCAAAGCGTGCTTTGATGCCGTATATGCCGTCGTGTAATTAAACCCTTCAAGTGCGGCAGTTGAGGCGATGTTAATGATACATCCTTTCTTTGCTTCTTTCATCATTGGTGTGAATGCTCGTGAAAGATAGAATGGTCCAGCCACATTTGTTGCGAACGTCACATCCCACATCTCATTGGTTGTCGCTTCTAACTTTGCCGAAGGTGCGACACCAGCATTATTGATAAGTATATCTATTGCACCAACCTTTTGCACAAGAGCCTCAACTTCTGCAGAATTTTGTATATCACAGGTATATGCCTCTGCATGATTGCCTTTGGCAATAAGTGAGTCACGCAAAAGATATATTTCTGCTTCGCTCCGAGCGACAAGTATGACATCAATACTATGTGATGCAAGCACCTCGGCGATTGCCTTCCCGATTCCTCTGCCAGCTCCTGTGATAAGTGCTTTCATTATGCTATGAGTGAAATACCTGATGAGCCACTGTTGTAGAGTGTATTGCCGAATGAATCCGTCGCAACAGCAAATTGAAACCCATCACGAAGGCTCCGCCCAGACCACCGTCCATCGGCTGTGAGAACCATCAAACCTACTTGCATATCATCGGTCAAGTGTTTATCTTTTTTAATCCTTCGAACTGCTTCTTCGAGAGCTATTTCAATTTCAACGCCTTGCCGAATTTGTTCGATAATATGAAAGCTTGAACAAGCACGCATAATAAGCTCACCCGTGCCGGTCGCAACTGCCGCACCCACATCACCATCAACATAGAGACCTGCACCAATAATTGGTGAATCACCAACTCGTCCATGCTTTTTGAATGCAAGTCCTGATGTCGTACAGGCACCAGCAAGTTTACCGTTCGCATCACGGGCAATAAGCCCGATCGTATCATGTGATTCATTGACCAGATCTTTCCGATCAAGCTCTTTCTTCACTCCCGCTTCCTCATATTCAAATACATATTCATGCTCACCTTCTTCGGAGCGGCGAAGACGAACTTTCAACCCTTGCGGACGCTCAGACCATTTCTTGTAAAGAGCACTCGCAGCATCAGTAAGCAATGTTTCTTTGGGGAAGTCCTGTGATTCTGCAAACAGCTCTGCGCCGGAACCCGAGAGCATAATATGATCTGTTGTTTCCATAACGCGGCGAGCAATGGAAATTGGATGAAGATACTGTTGCACGAACGTTACAGCTCCGCAATTTCCATCGTGATCCATAATAGATGCGTCGAGCGAGACAATACCAGCATCATCTGGGATACCGCCTCGCCCAACGGACATACACGTTTCATCCGCTTCACAGGACCTTGCACCAGCTTCGACTGCATTGAGAGCAGTGTCACCATTGCTCAGCGCGCTATACGATACATTATTAGGGATAAACCCATGTTTCCACGTCGAGAGTGATTCCATTTAAGAAATAATTATTTTACAATTCGCAGTGAGCGAGTTTCATGCCATCCCCAGCTATCAAAGCTGATGAAATATGAACCCGATGAAAGAGAAGAAAGATCAAGTTGAACATCCTGCGCACCTTTTTTCATTCTTGGTAGCACATTTGTATAGACAACATCACCGTTCGTATTCGTTATTGAAACGGACAGTGTGCCATCCGCGCCAAGCGTGATCGGGATGGTTACACGAGCATTCACAGGATTTGGTGTTAGTATGCCAAGTTCATATTCTCCTGGTATAATAATGTTCGTTGGTGGTGTGCCGCAATATAAAGCGGTAATGCTACCCGGTACTGTCGTTATTGTAGCTTGCGGAAATACCTTTGCAATTGCGAATACAACCAATGTCTTATTGCGCATCGCAAGATGCGGGATCATGCGTATTTCAGCAAGCGCTCCCTTAACGAGTTTCGTCCCACTTCCATATACTTCATATCGTCCAGGTGTTATCTCTTTTCCGCTTACTTTCCAGTCACCTTGTCTTCCGTTCGTAATAATAGGTTCGGTAACAACAGGATCATAGACGAAAACAAAAAAGACAGAATCAATACGTGCATCGGATGAGATATCATCTACATTTAGGTCATACGCGAAAGCAATGCCCTCCGACTTTTCAACAACAGGCACGCTGAAAGCGACTGATGGAATAGGCGCATGAACCCTTCCAGTACCTCGGAGAATGATAGCAGTATTGTTATTTGTAGCATCGTGAAGAGTCTGCGTTGTTGAATCAGTCACACCAGCAACGGGGCAGTATTGGTAAATAATTGTTACCTTTTCATTCGTACCGATCGCAACTTGGGATGTTGTTGGTGAAACGACGCTATATGGTGCAGATAATTTTGGTATATCAAGAGTTGTTGGCGCACCGCAGACATTCGAGACGACGATAGAATCCACAGTACAACTACCAGTATCCGTTGTTGGGAAAGTAATAGTTTGCGAAGAGAAGAACAACTTCCCATCTGCACCAAGACCCGTATATGTAAGACGATAGCTTGTGTCGCATTCGAGCGAATGAATGCTAACGATCATTGTGTCACGCAATTTATCCCTCGTCGAAGCGCAGAATGTTATCCTGTATAATACTGAATCATTCGGCGAAAGAGTTGTCGGTACGGATAGCTGCTCAATTGTAAATTGCTTATTGATAAAATCAAGTGATGGGCTTGAGATACTATCATTCCCATTGTTACGAATAATAAGTATTGCAGTATCACACTGCGAAATGCAAACGGGACCAAGCGTAGTCTTGCCCAAGATAGCAACATCTATTTTTGTACCAGTATAACTTACTATCGTCTTCGGTGCGTTCTCAGCATCTGTGAGAAATGCAAGTGTATCTGTTACAGAACCAAGCTCATCAAAAACGCAGAGTCTTACAGTGAAATCAATAGATGTATATGGATCAAGAATTAGTGTATCCTTATGGGAGAGAAGTTCTCCACCACGAAGTCCGTTGATCTGTACAAAATCGTTTGATATATTCGAGACCGTAATAACAGTATCCTTGCAATATCCGAGACAATGTTTGCCCAGATCAAGTGATCCTATTACGCGCAATACCTTGCGAGTACCAGTACCATTTACCACGAGTGAATCACGCCGTGCATCCAAAATGAACGTTGCTTTTGTCAAGCCTGTATCAGTGGGGCAGAACTCAACAACGATAGTCGTATCCCTATCTTTACCGAGACGAAGTGGTTTTGTCGGGAAAATAATTCTAAATGGTGGATGAGAGAAAGTCACGGGGTCAATGAATACACTGTCAAGCCCAATTGATTTCACGCGTATTTTCAATGTATCACAACTTCCCACTGGTTTTCTTCCAAAGTTCAATTGTTCTTTTACTTCAAGCCTTCCATCTAAGCCAAGTCCACAGCCAACAAGGATCGCGGTGTGCTGTAAACCATCACTTGTATATAGAACAATGGTATCTTTGTAGGACTTTATTGCACTTGGTGTGAAAATAACTTTAATGCTATCTTTTGTATAAGGAGCTATTTGTTTCGGTGATGATGCGATCGTAAAAGCCAGGTTGTGTAAGATGACTGAGTCAATAGCCACATCCTTGCCGCCGTCGTTGGTGAGGTAAATATATGCACTGTTGCTGTCGTTTGTTTTGATACATCCGAGATCAAGTGTATCATTCACGATAATGAGATGAGGGCGAGGGACAACTGAAATTATCCCACTTGAAAGGTGTGAAAGCAGCCAATTTGGCTCATAATTCGCAAACCGACGTTGTGGTGAAGCAACCTTTGCCATAACGGTGACATACATTTCTGCATCATAACCAAGAGGCAACGTCTTTTCCCAATGATAATTCTTATTGCCAAAGCGAGCGGAATCAACAAAACGGACAGTATCGACAAACTTCCATGATCCATGTGATGGGCGATAGTATATGCGAATCGAATCATCTAGGAATGTCCCAACACCCGCGAAGCCTCCAACCACCCCAGTCGCAGAGACGAGGGCATCTTTCGGGATATTTATCGTCAGACCAGAAGACATCACACCGTTAAAATCACAACTGATACAGTCATAATCTGCGTCAACTCGAATGATACCCTCTCCGCCCGCTCCACCTTTTGCGTCTTGTTCTATGGTTGAACCACCAAGTCCACCTTTTCCACCAAGAGCATCAATGAACAAATTATTTGGATTGATCTTTTTTCTTGATGAAAGAAGAACGCCGCCACCTGAACCACCACCGCCACCAGCTTCTCTGTCATTAAAGCCAGATGTTCCATTACTTCCTCGTGCGCTGAGTGCCGTATTTGAAATAATGACAGTATCAAATCCGATGATTGTCATTGCACCGCCGCCGCCGCCGCCCGAACCAGCAGAGGAGTCCTTACTTTGGTAGGAGTTTCCTCCCCCACCTGCGGAACCCCCTTGCATTGGTATAAGAAATCTACCACCCGTAATTTTTCCACCATTATCTCCAAATCCTGCTCCCTTCTCTCCTTTTGTTCCGAAACCGCCGCCACCACCGCCATAGGGAGTATTCGTTGAAGTTAATTCACCCCCCGCGGAGCCTGCACCATATCCTCCCGAATGAGATGAATCATTTGATCCACTTAGTCCACTTCGACCAAATGGTGATCCAGTGCCCCCACCCCCACCTTGATCGGTCAGGTCGCCAAATCCACCTTTGACTTTCGTTGTAGAACTCCCACCATTCATACCTATCGGCAATGAACCAGAGCCTATATTGGTAAAAGTAAAGTCATCGGTATCACTTCCACCGCCTGTATATCCTCCGCCACCACTGTGCGCCGAACCAGCCCCCCCGCCACCGCCGCCGGGACCTCCATTAAGTGAATCCGCAGAAACAGAGAGCTGAATGTTCTTGAAAATAATAGGACCGCGAGAAAGAATCGTCATGGGATGGAAGCGAGCATTCCCAGGTATCGTTGAATCAGGATCAAGCAATGCAAATGTCGTTTTCGGTCGCACTGAAGGGTCGGTGGTTGAAAGTTCGATTCCCTCTACGACAAGAGTATTTCCATCCGTTAATGTACCGACTCCATTGATCGGATCACCCAAAACGGTTGAGCCGGAAAAAGAAATTGCCGCTTGAGGAATGACGATTTTTATCTGCTGAGGGGCACTAACCACTGTCCCGTTTTTTATCCGAAAAGGAATGGAGCCGAAATTCGCATTATCCGAAACCATGATCGGTATCTGGAGAACTCTCCCATTCCAACTGGTAACGACCGGACCAAAAATCACAGATGTGTTATTCGCATCAAAAATAATTTTCTCATCGGGCAACGTTACTCCATCTTTACCGAATACGCCTGTATCTGCCTCATTAGCAAGAACTTCAACAGCGATCGTCATACCACGAGCAAGCGCGTCGGGTTGAATGCGGGCTATTCGCATCTGTGCTGTTGTATCGTTACACAGAAAAAAAATCACAGCAAGCACAGCAACCGAATATCGGAAGAACAGTGATAACAACTCTCTTAGCTGGCTCTGTCTTTGCACGTTATACCGCGAGCTGCCTATAGTGAATAATGCGAGGTTTTCCTGCCCTATTGAGAACCCTTCTGAAAACAAAAAAGGTCAGGGTTTCCCCTGACCTTTTTTCATACGTTCTTACTTATTTAGAAAGGATGATCAACTTATTCGTGAGCGTTCCGCCACTCTGAAGCTCGATGGTATAGAAATACGCGCCGCTTGCAACAAATTTCCCCGCATCATCTGTCCCATCCCAAAAGACTTCTTGCTCACCGCCAATAAGTGGCATCGCATTGATGAGTGTGCGGATAAGCTGTCCAGCAGGTGAATATACCTTCATCGTAACAACGTCAGCCTCGGCAAGTGCATACCGAATATGCGTCTGCGCTGGGGCAGTCGCACCACCAACCACAAAAGGATTGGGATAATTCTGATCTAATCGAAAACCCGCTGATGAACCGTAGCGTACTTCGACAATATTTGACAAGTGATCTGTTCCATCAAGATCGACCTGTCTCAAACGATAGATATAATAACCATCATCGTGCTTTGAGTCAAAGAAGTCGTATTCATGCGGTGTTGTTGAAGTGCCATTGCCTGCCACAAATTGAAGATCCTCAAAGGCACCATACGCATAGCTACGCTGTACCCAAAAGCCATGATTCTGTCGTTCTGAATCCGTTCGCCAATGGAGTTTCGTCCCTGTTGCTGTGCGAATTGCTTCAAGGCCCGTTAATTCAACTGGAAGAATGCCTGTGTTCGCTTCCCAAAGACTTCTACCATGTGTTGCGACGCGAATCGTGATCTTATTCGAGTGAACTTGCACATCCCAACATGGTGCAAGCCCTATTCCCGCTCCGGCGATAGACCAATTCGTACCGGCATTGCGTGTGTAATACATTCCATTATCCGTCGCAGCATACCAGATATTATCAGGATCGTTAGAGTCAAGCGCAACAGCACGCACAGGCACACCCGGAAGTGCCGTTGAGCCTGAACCTGAAACATTTATCCAGTTTGTGCCACCGTTTGTTGTCTTATACATACGAGCAGTACTCGTAGAAGACGCAGCCAACGAAACAAGTGCCCAATCCTCATCTCTCGGGTGACAAGCAAAAGACTCGACCAACGATGATGAAGAAACATTCTTATTGTTCCATGATTGTCCGCCATCTGTTGTACGTCGGATAGCCCCACCTGAAAGCCCTGCATAGATCACACTTGCATTCGATGGCGAAACCGCAAGCGAATAAATGAACGTGCTGAATACGGGTGAAACTGAAGCCCACGAATCGCCTTGATTGGTAGATTTCCAAACTTGCGTACGTCCCGTGTACAACACAGTGCTACTCTTCGGTGCTAAGATAAAAGGTGTATCCCAATCAGATTGAGCCTCAAAATTTGATCCTGTGATATCTGTCTGTGAACCGCTTAAGACACGATATAACTGCCCAAAGGGACCTTCACCATAATAATTATTCGAATTGTTGGGATCAATCATTGTATTAAATCCGTCACCACCTAACTTGAAACTTGCTGCTTGACCTGTCGTTGTTTGCCATGTGCCTTGATCTTGCGAACCAGCCAATGAGCGTTTATAATCGGATTTATCAAGCGCTACATGATAAAAGCGCATTGTGTTGTAACCAGTGGAATTATAGGTCCAAGACTGTCCTGCGTTTGTTGATTTATATATACCACCATCATTACCTATATAGATCTTCTTCGAACTGATAGGGTCAAATATTATAGCATGATGATCTACGTGAACGCCGGAGTTATTATTGTAATCACTATACGCCGTCCAATTCGAGCCGCCATTGTAAGAGTAATACGCTTCAACACCACCAATAAGGACGGTATCTTGTGCATTAGAATTCGGGCTTACACCAAGACAAAGGTCATACCACCCTTGGGCACCTGAACCTACATCAACAAGTGTTGATGGGGTGCTATTTACTTTTGTGAATGTATTTCCATTATCCGTTGATTTGATAAGTCCCTGCAACGCGCCACTCGGAGTTGCCATCAAGCAATACACTTTACTCGGACTTAACTTCGGGCAAGCAAGAGCCGCTTTGCCGATAGTGTTGCCCGCAGGGATGATGTTTGAAGTTAACTTACCCCACGTTGCACCGTCATCAATTGACTTATAGATTCCGCATTCCGTTGAACTTCCGTTGATATTATTACCTTCAACGAGATAAAATATTGTCTTACCACCGATCGTTGCACCAGGCACAATATCCCAAATGATCCCAGTAGCATTTGCTGTTGTAGGATAAGCGCGAGTGAATGTTGACCCACCATTTACAGAACGATAGAGTCCTTTCCCATTTGAGCCTGTCCCATCGTAATTACAAGCAAATACAATATTCGTATTCGTTGGATGAACAAGCACTTTGTTCACTGTTCGTGGCAAAGTTGTTGAGGCAATGCGTGTCCAAGCTGCTCCGCCATTGGTAGATCTGTAAAGACCTGAGCCACCAAGTCCGTCGGCTGAAGGCGAAGGGTCGCCTGTTGCTGCAAAGACATTTGAAGGATTGCTTGGGTCAATGGCTATGGATGCCATTGCGAGGTCAGGGATAACAAGGTCGGTTAATGGTACCCAGCTTGATCCACCATTTGTAGATTTCCAGACACCGCCACCTGCTGCTCCTGCATAGATCGTATTCGGATCTGTCGGATGGATGGCAAGTGCTTTCGTGCAACCTCCTCGGTTCGAGGGACCGATATTCGTCCATGCATCTGCAAAGATAGATTTTTCGCCCCCCCCTGCCTGCTTAAATGCCCCCTCAACCAAGTGCGACTGCGATTGCTCGAATGCACGGTAACGTGCCTCAGCATCAACGACACCGCTCTCGCCCGCCGCCTTGCGGAAATCATGCAAGAAGCGTGCATACGGCTTGGACTTACGGATATCCTCTGGAAGTTTATTGAGTGTACCATACTCACCATTATTCCAGGGCGCAACAAGCGGCACTGAGAAGGATTCTTTTTCTGTCTCGCTCTCCTGAGCTTTTACCAAGGAAAAGCCACAGAGCATCAATCCACATAAGACGATTCGTGATAAACGCGACATAATCATGCTAAAGCTAAATAGTAAAAAAGTACGGTGCTCGTGGGAAGCCATACTAAAAGCAAAAAATGGGCGGGAGAGTTTCAGCCTTGAGAATGGGGCAGCATCTTTAGTATATTCCTATTTTATAAATCCTTATATACCAAATACAGTGGGGCGGACTTGAGTCCGTGCGTCAGTGACATATTTTTTGTGCGGAGTAAAGTCCGCACCACAATAATACCCTCAAAAACCTACTTCCACTTCCCTGCCTCGGTATCGAAATTCTTGAACATCATGGACTCCATGGGTCGGGTGCTGAGTTCGTTGTACTTCGCGTTGGATTTGACGTTGTAGGGCGTGAGGCATTCGCCTTGCACAGCGAAATAGATCAGCTGCCCGATCGGCATTCCGGCATAGACCCTGACCGGCTGTTTGACGGAAATCTCAAGCGTCCAGTAATTGCAAAAGCCGACATCGCCTTTGCCCGCTGTTGCATGAATATCGACGCCAAGTCTGCCAACCGACGACTTCCCTTCGAGGAAGGGTACATGACGGTGGGTCTCGGTGTATTCTTCCGTCACCCCGAGATAGAGCGTATCGGAATGAAGCACGAAGCCTTCGGGCGGAATGGTAAAATGCTCGATCAAATTATGCGCTCTGGCATCGAGTACTTGCGAGGTATAGACGGCAAGTGCCGCGCCGAGGTGCACATCATAGCTATTGGAGCCAAGATTTTCACGGCGATAGGGTTCGATCTTGATCGTACCGGCATCTATTTCGGATAGGATTTCTTTGTCTGTTAGTATCATATTTTTACAAAAATACCGCTTTGAAACACAAATCTTCTCTAAAGAGTACAACGAACCGATGATGATGAACAGGTTTGATGTCGTTGTTATAGGTGCTGGACTTGGCGGACTCTTTTCGGCAGCATTGTTGAAGGCGAAATATCCGTCGCTTTCTGTCTGTATTCTCGAAGCACATACCGCTTCGGGAGGTTGCGCGTCCTATTTCGATAGATTCATCAAACTTGACCCTACATCCGATGCAAAAACTCGCATTCGTTTTGATGCCGGCGCAACGACACTCTCAGGAGTTGAATTAGGGCAACCTATCCATTCTATCATCCAACAACTTGGCATAGATCTGCCAATCCATCATTGCGAGATCGGTGCGAGGATCGTCTTGCAAGATGGAACAGAAATTGTTCGTTACGCTGATCGCTCAAAATGGCGGGATGAATCAGCAAGAGTATTCGGCGAAACAACACGAGCCTTTTGGCACGACATCGAATCTCTCGCCGCAAAAGCATGGGGCATTACTTCATCCTATCCTCTCTTTCCCTCGGCAAATCTTCGTGATCTTGCAAGTTTTATTCCAGCGTTTCGGCCTGCACATATTTCGATCGCAATTAATTCGTTGAGATCATTGAATAGCTTGCTTGAAAAACATGGACTTCAGAATCACATCCACTTCCGCAGATTTCTTGATGAACAACTGCTTATCTCTTTACAATGTCTATCCAATGAAGCACCGCTCTTACTTTCTGCACTTGCCTTAGACTACCCAAGCGAAACATACTATGTAGATGGTGGGATGTATGCAATTAGTCAAGTGATAGAAGATTCATTTACAGAACGTGGAGGAGTGATCAAGTTTAAGAGAGAAGTAGCGTCTATAAGTTACTCAACTGATAACAGATATTCCATCACCACCACGAAAGGGGAAGTCTATCATGCAAAAACGCTGATCTCTAACATTCCGCTTTGGAATACACAAAAGATACTAGCGGATATCCCATCATCAACCAAGCACTTTTTTGAGAATGAAACATCCTCTCTCCCCAAAAACATCTGGGGTGGACTTGATCTCTACGGTCTCATTGAAGATACGATCGATAATAAAGGCTCACTCTATCACCAACTACACTCTGACAACTACTCTGTATTTCTCTCACTCTCCCGAAGAGGTGATACGTCGCGTGCGCCAATGGGCTACCGTGTATTTAGCTGTTCAACGCATGAAGCACAACCCGAAGCGTGGTTTGATATTGATGATACTACCTATGCTCTGAAAAAAGCAGAGGCATTAAAAAAAGTCGAATCTCCTCTGATGAAATTTCTTGGTGGCTACGAAGAAGCAGCAAAACCTATTGTGGAATTTGCTACACCCCGCACGTTTCAATTCTATACGCGAAGAATGTTCGGTAGGGTCGGTGGCATACCGCATAGTCTGAATCGGAAGTTATGGCAATGGACACCCAATGCCGCACCTATGAAAGGCTTCTACCTTGTCGGCGATACTATTTTCCCCGGGCAAGGCACCCCTGCAATTGGGCAATGCGCTCTGAACCTCGTTGAGCGCATAAGCAGAGATGGTATTATTTCGTAATCAACAATCTTCCTTCACCACGATATTCAAGACTTCGTACAACGTAGGTATATTCACCACTCGGAAGATCGTCAACGATTGCTTTGATAATATGCTTCCCCGCCTTTTGGCTATCACGTACAAGTGATCTTACGAGACGACCAAGCCCGTCGTACAGATCAATTGTGACATAGCCATCAAGACCAAGTTCGTAGTGCAGAGTGATGCTATTCGATGTAGGGTTCGGTGAACTCTGCGAGACCGAGTATGGTCCTTTGTAAGTAATATTTGTCCGATAATTACCGCAATCTGTGACGTAATATAATCCTGATGAAAGAAATGTTGCGGCAGTATTTTGTGGATATGCATCAGAAATAACGATACGGGTCGAATCATTTGGTCCAAGCAATGCCTCGGTCTTTATCGTAAAAAGAACGCCATCATGCGGAGTGATCTTTGGACCGCGAGCAATAACAAGCACCGCACTGTCATGCTCTTCACGAGTCATTGTCAGTTGAAATGGCTGTAAAAGGGCATTCTCTGCACTCACACTATGAATAAATAGCACAGTAGGGTCATATCGTAAACGAACAGCAAAGCTATCAAGATCTGCAAGCAATGCAAGATCACGTCCACCAATCGTGATCGGAATGTCAAGAATATCACCGACTCTCACGGAAGCATCCTGAACTTTATACGTTACGATCGGAAAGCCTTGTGAACCAAACTTTCCAATCCCTTTCAACCATGTGGTTTTCTGTTTCTCTGGAGCATCGCCACTAACAGTTAAGACATCCGTGTAGGCAATACCTTGTAGAGGAGAAAATGTAACAGGGATTGTAACTGTATCGCCAGGCAATACAAATGTATTTGTTGCAAAATTACTTTGGAAGATCGACGTGTTCGTTGTTGCCGCATCTAACTGAAGTGTATAGAATCCGGAATTATATACGCGTACATTTATGGCAAAGGAAGTGCCAACATCTCGAACGTTGAAGTCCACAAGAGGCGTATCAAGAATCACGATATGCGCATCTATTCCACGACCTCTTGTCAAAATTCTACCACGCTCCTGATTCGCATCTCGCAAAACAAAATTCGATTGATATACTTGTTCGGCAAGCGGCTTAAAATGAAGTTCATACCGGAGAGTATCTTTATCCGAAGAGAGTGTTTGTGACGCTTGCAATGAACGCACCGAGAACTGGGTACTATCATCTCCTACGAAAAATTCTGACGTGATCGTTATCGGGTAACCTTCACTTGCAGTAACGTTTATGGTATCATACGCATCTTTATTGACACGAACATCTCCAAAATCTACTTCTGATTTAGATAGAAGTACACCCGGGCTTGTCCCACGTCCACGAAGGATGATCTTATCTATTCCTAAATCCCATTGTACAAAAAATGTATCAGTAACAATACCAAGTGATGTTGGAGAAAATGCTATGAGATATGTTGTATCCTCTTTGGCATTTAGCTTTGGTGTTAGGATTGGTGGAGTTAGAGTATCATAATTTTGGTGGAATTTGAACGCATAGGTCAGGTTGGTTGAGTCATTACCACCATTGATGATAATAAGCGGGAGCTTTGCAGATTTTCCAACGATAACATCGCCAAACTCAAGGATGCGCGTTGTTGGTATGTAGGCGAGATCAGGTGAGGCTCCTTCGCCTGTAAGCGTAATAGTATCGCGTGAATTTCCAATGGTCACAACAACATTTGTCCGACGTATACCTGCTTCTTGTGGATGAAAAACAAAACAAAGCGAGAAGGAGTTAGAATCAGAAATTACTGAAGGAAGCGAAGTTATGCTTGCATTATCAATACTGAACGCTTTCTGCAGTGCGATCACTATAGCATCTTTGGCAATAGTGAGAGGCGCACAACTCCTGTTGGCAAGCGTTACACAGATCGTATCACTCTTGCCAACACGAAGTTTTCCGAAATCAATATTTTTCGTAGAAATGAAAAGCTCAGGTTTTGGTCCACCGACACCGTGCAAAGGAATGCGCGTTGTATCATTGCACGGAGCGAGAACAAGCTCTAATACTCCATCAAAATTGCCGATAGAATCCGGAAGAAAGGAAATAGTAAATGGCTCTTTCACATCAGGGGCAAGTATTCTGCCTGTTGGATCTTGAATTGAGAATGCTTTTGAGCCAACGATGCGGTAGCTTGCTATGGGCAAACCGGCTTTGCCATGATTGATAACTTCGGCAATTGCTTCAGCGGTACGTCCCTTGCAGATCGTATCAATCACCAATGATGGCGTAACCCAACTCACACTTGCACGTTCACGGGTTCCACGTGCTATAAAGGACGTAATGTAGCATCCATTCTCGGAAAGCGTGAACTCCGTTTCGTCTGATGTTAAAGCCGCTGGCGAATAGATCAGCGTCAGCTTGCGACTTTCATCCTTCGCCAGAATGAAAGGTATGGTCGGATTTAGAAGTTTGATGTTTGCAGAACCAACGGTATTTACACCATTGACATTTACGGCTCTGCCCGTTTGGTTGATCAGCAATATCTGTTGTTGCTGGGGTTTCAGATCACATCCTTGCCCAAATTCAGCTGGTGTATCCGCAAGCAAGAACTTCCCGACTCCGAGAATACCATGAAGATCAATCACGACTTCACCGCAAGGTTTGAGAGGGAATACTGCCTGAAGAAATTTTTCCCCTGGCGTTGTAGGAGCAAATCGGACACGGATGCGGAGAGTATCCCCTGGATTTGTTACTACCGGTAGATCGGCAGGATTCACAAGTGAGAATATATTCAGTTTACTAAAGACCGGAGCAGAAAGGGTTACCTTCATATTACTTTTATTGATAAAAGTAATGGTAGTGTCTTTACTTGAGCAAGTTGCTCCCATATCCAATAATGAGATACGAGAGACAAGCTCCGGACCAGCTATTGTAACTGATAGCTTTATCGTCGTATCAAGACAACACGGCTTTCCTTGCAGACGGATACTCCCAAGGAAAGTCCCACACGTTGTTCGATCGAAATGAATGCGGATCGTATCAAAAGTGCCTGGATCACGGTAGGATGATGTCCTCTGGTTTGGAGCAAACTTATACCCACCCCCTGCAACGGTCAAGTTTGTTGCGAAAAGTACTTCGCTACCCGTATTCCGCAGGACGAAAAAAGTATCAAGTGACACTCCACCGGCTTTGAGATACTGAAAGGGGAAATCAATTCGTGAAGGAATTGTAAAGGACGATCTCGTACGCTTGCCTTTAATGATAAGATCAGCAAAACGGAAGCATTCACCGATGTTGACGTGCAGTGTAGTTGAGTAATTTCCTTCCACACCCGCATCTTGCCGAATAATGACCGGTACAGATTTACCACTTTCAATTTCAAAAGGTGGAATGGGACTGACAACTGTAATACCGACAGGAAATGTAAACTGGGCTTTCGTGATCGTTACTTTTCGCGTACCTATATTCTTTAGCTCAGTTTCAAATGTGGGACGTGAAGTATCACAATCAACATGCTGAGGGAAGTTTACAACAGAATCTGTAAACGCAATGCCAACATCTTCAAATCTTATCTTAAAGATAACTCGAACTGTACCACCACATTCAGTACCACTTTCGATGTAGAGCGTATCAAAGAACGTACCTGCCACCTTGAAATCTGCTTGTACGCTTACAATGCCAATACGCGTAGAATCCGGCGGAAGCGGGAAACCGTTATCTGCAACAATATTAAAAACACTACCAAAGATAAACCCACGATTGGAAACACCGACGGTGTCGAAACCTCTATTATACAAGTGGATTATTGTATCAACGGTTCGTTTGCATAAGACAACCCCGAAGTCAATATATTTTTCTTTTGCAGCAAGCATATACCCACTTCCAGTATCACGCACAACTGGTGATGTTGAGGCAATGCAAATAGCACTACCAACAATGACCCCTTCACTCCGCTGTTCGGTAAAATCATGAAGTTTTTTTACTCCGGTTCTATCATCAAATCGATAGTATGCCGAAAAATTCTGCTCATTGCCACGAAATGGTGTCGTCCGTGAAGTTTGTATCTCGCTTTGTGTTCGTACAACTG
The DNA here is from genome assembly GCA_046598695.1 of Kapaibacterium sp. (SeqCode). Classification (GTDB taxonomy): domain Bacteria; phylum Bacteroidota; class Ignavibacteria; order Palsa-1295; family Palsa-1295; genus JBKJHR01. The sequence continues at coordinate 4,522 of JBKJHR010000071.1, read as the reverse complement.
ACCATAACCGCAATTCATCTATATTGCCGAGGAATGTCTGCCTCGTAAGCATACTATGTCCGATAAAAATAGAATCAGAGGCTTGTGTCAATGATGTCGCAGTTGTCTTTTGCGCTAGGACAACATTCCCATTAAAATAAATTCTGATACTATCGCTCGGTGTAAATGTTACCGCAAAGTGATTCCATGTTTGAATACCAGGAAGTGATGCCGTAGTCAGAGTAACAATACCTGTATTTAACTTCAACGTAACAGCTAAACCTGAGGTAGCACCATAGCGAATGCTAAATGCTCCAGTATCGGCGTTACGCGACTGCTCAACGATCCCAGCATTCCCCTTGAACGTGGTTGCCTTCATCCACCACTCTATCGTACAGCCCTTCGAGAGATCGATCAGCGTCGTATTCGGGATTACCGCATACGATGCTGAATCAGGAATAAAGAGCATATTCCGTTGGCAGTCTTGCGCATGGGAAAACTGAACGTTACATAGCAAACTGAACAACACCACCGCAGCGATAAGATAAGGACTATATGAGATGAATGCTTTTTTCATCGTATATCCCTTTCTATCGAAATGCGAACTGTGCGAGAGAGAAAACGCCCCTCAGCATTTGTATTATCAAATAGTATTTCCTTCGCTCCTCTGCCCTCAATTGAAAATTGCGGAGCAGCAATTCGCAAATGTCTCAGCTTTGATGAGAGAAGAAAGGAAGTCTTGGTTGCTCGTTCAAATGAAAGCCGCTCATTGAACGATGGGTCGCCAGTAAGATCAGTGTGCCCTATAAGAGTGATCCGACTCTCAGGAGTAATTGAAGAAGAAATACGGTCAAGCAGGATGTCAAGCCCTTCGGTATTTTTTGAGTTCGCACTCGAATAATCAAAGAGTAATAAGTGAAAACGTTCGAGTGTCTTATCAACGGACGTATCGCGTTTCATCACATCCATTGTGCGTTCATCGTGTCGGATGCGGATATTTCCTGAAACGTGGGCTGTCTGTTCGTTCGAGTCAAGGATATCCATCTCCCATGTAACCGAATCATGCGCAGCAAGAACACTTTCGGAATTGATATTCCATACCCACTCCCGCGAACTCTCTCCCGTAAGCCCGTCTTGCTTTTCTAAAATTTTGTCACCTTGCTTGATCGTCACTGTCAAAGATTTTATTCCCGCGTTCGATACAATATTTGGATAAAACTTGATATTCGGCGGTGAAGCAGTCCGTTCAATGCGTTTGGTTTCGACAGGTTCAAGGATATATGGGTCACTTGAGGTGATCTCAACACGACGATTCTCCTGCTGACCAGTTATTGATAATTCATCTGAAGGCTGCTCGGGTAATGTACGGCTTTTGAGTTTGATTCGGGATGAAGATATGCCCCACATATTTTCGAGATAGCGAGCAAGGTTAGCAGCGCGTTGCAATGGTAACGCATTATCACTGACCGAATCACCATCGGAGTGAATGCTTCGCGTGCCGGTCAACGTGATCTTACTTGATGGGTGTTCTTGAAGACGTTTACCGATGATATTCATTACTTCATAATGAATACCAAGCGCATCAAGTTTATAGAATGAGGACAAAGAATATCCTTTGGTCTCGTTCGCAACAGAAAATCTATTATAACGATCAGGTAATTCAGACTTACCGTCATCGAAGAACACGTAATTCAGTGTCGGCGAGACATCGGTCACTCTGATATTCTCGATGGCAACAACTGGTTCTGCAATTTCTTCACCTGATTCGGTAATGCCAACCGTCCGCACCGCAACACGAAGGATGCTTCGCTCTGGTTCGTTTTTAACGGCGACAGGTTTTTCTATAACAACAGGTTTTGGCTCTTCTTTCAGTGGAATAGGGATCATTACCGGTGAAGAGATAAACTTATACGATAATGTTACTCCTCCCGAGATACTCACCGTCCTATAGTTTGAAGAATTGGTAGTTGAAAGGGATGTGATCGGGAGACTTGCTGATATTTTCGGCGTAATATCTACTCTTTCAGATAATGGAAGATCATACCCAATAGCTGTCTGAATCATTGCTTGAAACGTATTCGCCGTAAAGTCTGCATCTTCCATTGGAAGCTCAGAAAGATTATTCGTTGAATAGACCACATTGGGTGTCAATAACTTCTCAACTTTCGTGTAATGATGACTTGTGAGCAATCCAAGTCCGACACCAAGATCAATTCGCATCTTATCAAAGACTCGCCATCCTATTGCTGGAGCGATGAACATTGCATGAACAGATGTCGTATAGACTCTTTCCCTATTTATGCGTACAAGTCCTGAAGTAAGGATGTCTCTTGCATTCTCAACAGTAAAAGGTTGTGTCTTAAATTGCGACGAGAGATCGGTATAAAGTATTTTGGGTACAAAAGAGAATTGTAGATTCAAAGGAATCTCCGATTCAAATCCAAAGCTATTCCCACCCGCCGCACCACTGCCGAATGATCCGCAAAATTGCTGCTCAGCAAATTCATTTATACTAATGCTGGAGATATTCGAGCCAACAAGACCAACAACTCCAAGGGTAATGGGGCGTTCGGTTGATTGGGCAAGACTTAGTTGAGATGATAAAATGATAAACACCATGGAGAGACACCACCTCAGCGATGCAAAATGACGCGAGATGAAATGGGGTTTGTATGCTTGGGTGCGAGGCTTCATGCCATCTGAACCGCTGGAACGAGGTAATACAACAAATTGGGTACTTTATCTGCATATTACAAGCCGAAGAATGGCGAGAAAGTTCGCTATCCATCTCAGCCAGTGGCTCCCCCCCTAACGTCTTCAGGCGTCGGTAGATAGAATCTTCCGGCGCCTGAGGAATTGTTTACCTATGCAGCGTTAGGTGAGTGAAAGATCTACTTCCCATCTTTCTCGCTTGGTTTCTCGATACTTGTTTGAATGGTGACTTTTGGTTTCGTCCCTGTATTCACAATATGCAATGGCTCAGTCTTTGACATTGCATTCGTCTTGACAGCCGTTTGGCTTGTCTTCTTTGGTGCGGTAATATCCTTTTCAGCAATGCGCACATTCTTCGTTGCAGCATCAGGCATATCCTTCATTGTCGAAGCACCTGTTTGCGCTGAAGGCTGAGTAATAATCGGTGCTGAAATAACTTCTTGCTTGGTTTGTGTCGGAGTTGATTCGACATGCGAACCGTTCGTCCCTACATAGACCCCAATACTCCCAATGAGCAAACCGAGTGAAAGTGTTACGATAGGCTTCTTTATAAAATCAAACGTTCTCGACATCAAGCTCGGTGCAGCTTTTGCCTCTTCTTGGGGGGCGAGCATCACTGCCGTCAAGCCGAGCGCAGCCATCGTTCTCTCGCGTACGAGAAACGCACCTGGCATCGCAAGTTTATCTTTGCCAATTGCCTTCAGTAATTCGAGCTGTGAACGGAATGCCATCCGCATATCATTACGTGCCGCAACGTCAATGAGGAAATTTTGCTCCTCACCGCTCGACATAGCATGATCGAAGTACTGCTGTAACTGCTCTTCATCTCGTAATTGAATGTTCATTGTCGTAGCTTTCGATAATTATTTTTTGGCAAACTGAAAATGTGAAAATTGGTCGTCCTGCTCTTCCTGCAAACCAAGCCAGCCAGAGACTAACTTTCTCAGCCTCGTTCTGGCACGAAATGCAAGTGTTTTAATGCCGGATTCGGTGCGCCCTAAGATCACCCCGATCTCCGCATAACTATAACCTGAATACTCACGAAGTACAAAGACTTCTCGTTCGGCGATCGGCAACTTGCCCAACGCCCTCGTGATCAACTCGCGCAATTCTTCCTGCTCCATCTCCATCTGAGGTTGCACTTCCAACCTCTTCTCATCTATTGGGAGATGGTGTCCGGCTCTGACGCTCTCGCGGCGGATGCGGTTCAAACAGATATTCCTCGCCGTACGGAAGAGAACAGAGCGAAATCTGCCCACATCAACTTGACGCTTCCGAAGTTCAAATATTCTAACCCACGTTTCTTGGAAGCTATCTTCGGCGATACGGCTGTCATTGCTGCACATTTTGCGACAATAGGCGAGTAGGGGCGCTTCATAGCGAGCGTATAGACCCAAAAACGCTCGATCATTTCCTCCGATAAACTCTTTAATTTCAGCAAGATCGCGCTGATCCGCTTCCGTCATCGGGAAGTCCTCAGCGTGTGGTGCTAAAACGACTGTTATGTCTAGAGTTTCTGTCATAAGGATCGTTACGTAACAAAGTCCCTCATATATAAGACCACCTCGATGCCAAAAGGTTACAGAAAATCTTTGTTTTTTTCGTTTTTAGGAGCAGATGGGACCGAACCCCGGTTAAAAACCGGAGCTACATTCTGAAAATGGCAAATACATTCGCTCACTTACTTAGAGAACGAGCAAATCTTTCGGAGATTTTGTGATGACCTCAACACCTTCGGCGCGGACAACAACATCATCCTCGATCCTTGCACCACCAATACCTTCAACATAAATACCAGGTTCGATCGTAAAGACTTGACCTTGCTCTAAGA
>JBKJHR010000140.1:0-4192 GCA_046598695.1 Kapaibacterium sp. (SeqCode) | reverse complement strand
CCGCGAACCTCACGATTTGGCGAGGTCAGGAGTTCATCCTGATGGATGACGTTCTTGAGGACAAGCTCCGAACGAAACGCCTTGCGGACGCCATCGTTCGATGCAAGTGAGATCAAGAAATCCTGCTCCGCATCGTGCGTAAGCTCGTTATCAATAAATGCGCTGATCTGATCGTGTTGTGTCATAACTATTTATAGCTTGGGGGCTTGTCGTTGGATTCTCACCAAGGACTTGCTAATTCTTACACTTTTTCTTTCAACTCTAACCATGCTCCGATCACTTTACGGAGCCTCTCACGGGCGCGGTGGGCGCGGGCGCGGACATTTGCCGCATTCGTACCCATAATATCGGCTACTTCTTCGTAGCTATACCCAACGTACTCTCTCAAGATAAACGATTCGCGTTGAACGATCGGCAACTGACTGAGTGCTTTTTGCAAAAGCTCTCTGAGATCAGCATTTTCTATATCCTTCGTTCTGAAGAACGCTTCGTTATCCTCACCGGCATCTTCATAGGATGTGAAATTCAGTACCTTGCTGTCGCGGATGGCATTCAAGCAATAATTGCGAGCCACCGTAAACAACAAGCCTGAAAAACGCCTTACTTGTATCTGCTCACCCCGCATTTTGTACATTCTGATCCAAATATCTTGGAACAGGTCTTTTGCTTCATCCTCACTAGGAAGGAGGCGGCAGCAATAGACGAATAGCGGACGTTCATAGGCATCGTAGAGTGCCTTATATGCAGCGTCGTCACCGGCTAAAAAATTGTGAAAGAGCAGAGTTTCGCGGTCGAGGGCAAGCGGTTGCTTGCTGGCTTCAGGCTCATCTTCTGTGAAGATATGCCCTAACTCCGTTTCCTCGCCATTGGCGCTCCCCGCAGTCATCTTTTCTTTCTTCTTTCCAAACTTCATATAATTCCTGCGGTGAGCGCCCTTATATACTATTAAGACACGGCTCACATGCCATTTGTTACGGATAACTTGTGGAAAATGTGACGATTTTACCCCACAGATACCCACTTTGCGCTAGATTCGTAGAAAATGTGATACAGATGTCGGATTCCCCGCCAGCTATCCAAAGACTCAGCAACTATTTGTTTCTATAATACTGAATTTATGGGCGCATAGTAATGAATCCTTTCCCCTTTACCATAGTTTACGCCTGCCACTATGGGTATATTTTCTAAGCTCACCGGAAATAAGCGCAAAGCACTTTGGCGATTTGCCGCCGCACCGGGTAATATCATCTGGAAGTTATTGATCTCCCCGACTGGTATCCTTGCTGGAGAAGAACGACATCCTGACAACAAAACCGCAACGCTATTCGCCTTGGATGTTGCAACTGGCAATACGTTATGGCGTGATGCACAGATAGATGAAGCGTGGTGGTTCAACTCCGAACAAGCAACAGCTGATAACATCTACATCCACAAATTTCGCAAGCCGGATATGCCTGAAGCGCAAGGCGTCTTGGCAATAGATATTTCTTCTGGTGCATTACGCTGGGAGCAACCCGATGTAGCAATGCTTTTCGAGCTCAACGATAAGCTCTACGCACAACGCGAAGGATACGGTCAGAAAGAGTTCTTCTCGATCAATACATTGACAGGCGAAATCCTCGAAGCCTTCGGTTCGGAAACAGATCATATCCTTTCGCTACGAGCATTAGTAACAGATCAGGATCAACATTCACAGTTTTCCATCCCCGTCACTCCAGCAGATGAATCGTTTGCAGCGATCGAAAGCATATTATCAACTACGATAGCAGAGACGGAGCTTCGTGGCTCGATAGACTTTGCCGAGTATGGCGACATGATCGTTTTTAGTTATCATGAGCGCATAACGAATAACCCGAATGCAGCACTTGGCAACCTCCTCCGGAATGAATTACGTATATTGGATGTGGTAAAAGGAGAGATCGTCTATAGTGATACGCTCAATGCAGAGACCCCTTACCCCGTCCCCGAAAATTTCTTCATTAATCGTGGAGTACTTATTTATGTCAAAGAGAAAACTGAGATCGTCGGCGTATCGCTCGCTTAGTGCTGTATTCGCCCTCTTCTTTCTTCTGCAAGTCATAGGTTGTGATCGCGGAGCGACAGAGCAGACGCAAGCTGCGGCGAAGTTCGCCGATGCGGTAACACGCAATGAAGTTGGGAAGAGAGACTCCATGATCGCAACGTATAAATTCAGAGAGTTCTTCGATAATGTATTCGTCGCCGAAGATTATATCCGCTGGTTTCGGACATTTTATGATCTAAAGGATAAAAAATTTATTTCGACATCGCGGGTTGATGTTGATCGTGACTTGAAGAAGGAGTTAAGCGGTGGACTCATTGATACAGCAACAATAGAAGAAACAGGCATGGTAAAAGTCCGTATGCCGAACGATGATGAGAAGGCTGCATACTTTTGGATGGTGAAGCAAAAAGGCTCACATTGGCGCGTTGCAATGGTAAGTAAAGGTGATATGATCGTGAACTTTAAGTAAGAGAAGAAATGGATATACTAAGCATTGGTGATAAGGCCCCTGATTTTTCTTCGACCGACGAGAATGGCAAGAAGATCTCGTTGAAAGATTTCAAAGGCTCGAAGGTTGTAATGTATTTCTATCCAAAGGATGATACCACAGGCTGCACAGCCGAAGCATGTGACTTCCGCGATAACTTTGCTCGTATCAAGAAGAGTGGAGCGATGCTGCTTGGTATAAGCCCTGATACGGAGAAGTCGCATACGAAGTTCAAAGAGAAGTACGAACTCCCATTCCCACTTGTTGCTGATACAGAGAAAGTGATCTGCGAAGCGTATGGCGTTTGGCAGGAGAAGTCAATGTATGGTAGAAAGTATATGGGCGTCGTCCGCACAACATTCATCATTGATGAAAAGGGAAAAATAGCGCATATTTTCCCAAAGGTCAAAGTCAAAGGTCATGTTGATGCCATTCTTGAGGCATTGAAATAACATGGGACTCTATCTTGGAACGGTCGAGATCAACGCGCCTATCGAAGTGGTCTTCGATTTTCATACCGATACGCGGAATCTCCCGCTTATTTCCCCACCATACTTGAAAGCAAAAATCATAAAGCAAGAGGGTGAAGGTTTGGGAAAACGTATCGAGCTTGTCATTTCGCAATTCGGCATCATACGCAATGCATGGGTCGTTGAGATCTCCGAGTATGACCGTCCGAAACGCATTACCGATCTTGTTGTGAAAGGACCAATGAAGTATTTCCGACATGAGAGAACATTTACTTCACCAAAACAAGGCGTAACGATCTTACAAGATAGATTAGAATACGAACTGCCTTTAGGTTTCTTAGGCAAGATAGCCGATGCTATTGGTGGCAAGTTCTTTATCGGAATGATGTTCGCTTATCGCCATAAAAAGACAAAAGAGATATTGGAGAAATAGTCAATGGTGCCATCTCTCACAGAGCATACCCCGATCAAGCCGATCCCAAAGCGGATCGAAACAGAGCGTCTTATCTTGAAAAAGATCAGCCCTACCTACGCCGAGGAGTATTATTTTCTTGAGAAAGAGGGTATGGCAAATCACCTACCGCCATTTAGTCCCGAAAAGGCAAAATTAGAAAATGACCGTGACGGGATACGCCAAATGAAGGAGGCAATCTATTCAGCAGAGGATAGATGGGATTCAGGGCAGGATTTCCGCTTCCTCATCCACCGCAAAACGGATATGAAACTCGTTGGGCAAATAGCAATAACGAATGTTATCCGAGGAGTGGCACAATCAGCATTTGTAGGGTATTGGATCGGTTTCCCATTTATCAATCAAGGCTATGCTACTGAAGCCTGCCGTGCCATTTTTGATTTTGCATTCACAACGCTTCGGCTCCATAGGCTCTCCCTTTGGATCGCAACGGAAAATGAGGCAAGCCGCAGGGTTGCAGGAAAGCTCGGATTGCGATATGAGGGTACAGCTTTGAGGGCTTTAAAGCTCGGAGGAAAGTGGCACGATACCATGGTTTTTGCCGTTACAAGCGAGGAATTGACTCCCAGCCAATCGTAGTACAAAATGATTTGGGCAAAGTACACAACTTTTACCGTATTTTTGTACAAGCGGCTCCCTAAGCACTAACGTGTTCATGATTGGTTAAACCCTTATTGGGCTGGGAAGAATTTTTTGATAATTAACATCTAACTTACTTAGGAGAATCTATAATATGAAAC